>NZ_JBFAHF010000019.1:0-134147 GCF_040654015.1 Nocardia sp. NPDC050799 | reverse complement strand
GCCCCCTCTACCCCCATTCCCCCCTTGCCTTTTGTCGGCCCGCCGAAACGGCGAGACCAAGGGGGCCGCAACCCCGCGGCGCCGCAGGCGCCGCCAATAAACACAGCACCTTCACGAGCAAGCTCACCTCCCCACCTTCGCAAGTGAGCCTGCCTCCCAGCCTTCACGGGCAGCGCCGCCCTCGCTACCGATGTGCCACCTCACCTTTCGCGAGTAAGCGTGCCACCCCACCACTGATGGGGCGTGCACGCTCACCCGTGAGCAGAACCCGTGTGCCCGACAGGGCATCACCGACCTCATGTTCCAAGCCGGCCCGCAGGAGTTCCGCCCGCCGAGCCTCAGTGCCCCTGCTCCTCCAAACGCTTGAAGGACGCCTGGATCTCGGCCTCGGCTTCCGCCCGGCCCACCCATTCCGAACCCTTGACGAACTTGCCGGGCTCGAGGTCCTTGTACCGCTCGAAGAAGTGCTTGATGGCGGCCAGTTCGAACTCCGGGACGTCGCCGAGGTCCTGGATGTGGTCCCAGCGGGGGTCGCCGGCCGGGACACAGAGGATCTTGTCGTCGCCGCCGGCCTCGTCGGTCATCTTGTACATGGCGACGGGACGCGCTTCGACGATGACGCCCGGGAACACCGAATCGGGCAGCAGGACGAGCGCGTCCAGCGGGTCGCCGTCCTCTCCGAGTGTGTTCTCGATGTAGCCGTAGTCGGCCGGGTAGGCCATGGAGGTGAACAGGAACCGGTCGAGGCGCACCCGCCCGGTTTCGTGATCGACCTCGTATTTGTTGCGTGAACCCTTGGGGATCTCGATGGTGACGTCGAACTCCACGCCAGCTCCTTCCGCTGCTCTCACGATGCGCCGTGGTGGCCGGCCTCGCCGACGCACCCGGTTGTTCGCCGAGAACGGTAGCCGAACACCGATATTGTTGTCGGCGGGCACATGGGTTCAGCGGGGGCTCGGGTGTGAAGTCGGGGACAAGGGAGAAGACGGGCAACGTGGTGGTGCAGGGCGGCAGCGGTAGGTATGGTTCGGCCACGCGCCGGCGCCGCGGTGTACGAACTTGGTCGATCATCGTGCTGGTGGTGCTGGCCGGGGCGGCGGCGGTGGCCGCGGTGATCGTGAAACCGTGGACGCCGGAGTTCCGGCACGGCGGGCTCACCATTGCCGCACCGCCCGCTCCGGCCATCGTTTCCCCGGAGGTGGCGCCCGCCCCGGATACCGCGCCCGCGCCGAGTGCGGCGGGTGTCGCGGCGGCGCTCGGGCCGGTGGTCGCCAGTCCCGATCTGGGTGGGTTCGCCGGATCGGTCACCGATGCGGTCAGCGGCACCGTGTTGTGGAGTGAGCGCGCCGACGAGCCGCGGGTGCCCTCGTCGACGGCCAAGATCATGACCACCGCGGCGGCATTGCTCGCCCTGCCCGCCGATCAGCGCGTGCACACCAAGGTCGTCGCGGGTTCGGCGCCCAACGAGATCGTGCTGGTGGCCGCGGGTGATCCCACGCTCACCGCCCAGCCGGGCGGGCAGGGTTACTACCCGGGCGCGGGGAGTCTGCTGGATCTGGTCGCTCAGGTGCGCAACGCGGATATCCGGGCCGACACGATCGTGGTGGACACCTCCGTCTATTCGGGCCAGACCATGGCCCGCGGCTGGGATCCGATCGATATCCCCGGCGGCTCCATCGCACCGCTGGAATCGGTGATGCTCGACGGCGGCCGGCTCGATCCCGCGGGCGAGTATTCGCCGCGATCGGGGACGCCGGCGCTGGATGTGGGCCGGCGGCTGGCCACCGAACTCGGTCTCGACCCGGCCAAGGTGCGTATCGGTACGGCACCGCAGGGCACCAAACGGCTGGGTGAGGTCGCTTCGGCGCCGCTACGCGACCGGCTGCGCGACATGATGGTGTATTCGGACAATGTGCTGGCCGAGACCATCGGCCGGGAGGTCGCCCAGGCCACCGGGCGGCCGATGTCGTTCGAGGGGGCGGCGGCCGCGGTGGCGGCGGTGCTGGCCGAGCACGGTTTCGATATGACCGGGGTGACGATGTTCGACTGCAGCGGACTCTCGGTGGACGACCGGATACCCGCCCGGCTGCTGAACCAGATCATCAACACCGCGGCCGGCCCCGAACCGGATGCCGAGCCCACCACCTCCGCTCCCGCTCCGCTCGCGCCGCCACTGGGTGCGGGTGCGGGTGCGGGCCGGCAGGCGCAGCCGGAACCGGCCGCCGCCACGCTCACGAGCCGTTTGGTGCCGATGCTCGACTATCTGCCGGTCGCGGGCGGTACCGGCTCGCTGAGCAGCAGATATGTCACCCAGAACCAGGGCGGTGCCGGCTGGGTGCGCGCCAAGACCGGAACATTGTCGGTGGCCAGTACGTTGGCTGGTTACGTGCTGGATCGTGACGGCCGGGTCCTGACCTTCACACTGATGTCGAGCGATCGGCCCCCGGAGGTCAGTCGGCCCGCTTTGGACGCCGTCGCGACCGCGTTGCGCGACTGTGGATGTTCCTGACGGCTGGAGGGCGCATGACGATTCGACAAGGTCCCGATGGGCCCGGCGCCCGGACAGTGGCCGAGAAAGGCGGCTCCGGTGACGAGCGACGCACTTTCTCGGGGTCGGTGGACTGGCGCTGGGCGGCCCGTACCGGTGCCGCGCTGGTACCGGCCGGGCCCCGCACCTCCCGGCCGGCCGCGGAGCAGGCGGTAGCCGAGCTCAGTGAGGCCTCGGTGCGCGCCGAGGCGCCCGTGCGGGCGGTGACCGGCCTGCTCGACGACCAGCCCGTACCCGCGGCCCGGATCGTGGACCGGCCCGGCTGGATCGGGGCGGCGGCCGATTCCATGTCGCAGCTGACCGGTACCGGAACCACGGACCGGTCCGGCCTGTTCACCGGTAAACCGGCCGGGGTGCAGGTGGGCGCCATGCTGGCCTTCCTGTCCACCGCGATCCTGGGCCAGTACGACCCGTTCACCGGTCCGGACGGCACGCTGCTGCTGGTGGCCCCGAATATCGTGGGGGTCGAGCGCGCGCTCGCGGTGCCGTCGGCCGATTTTCGATTGTGGGTCTGCCTGCACGAGGTGTGCCACCGGGTGCAGTTCTCGGCGTCGCCATGGCTGGCCGGATATATGCGCGAGAACGTCGAGGTGCTCGGCGAGATCGGTGACGAGGCGACCTCGGAGATGCTGTCCCGGTTGCTCACCGAGGTGAAACTACGGCGCAGCGGTCAGGTCTCCGACGATCCGGCCTCGCGCGGCGTGGTGGGGCTGCTGCGGGCCACTCAGCCGCCGGAACAGCGGGCGGCACTGGACCGGTTGCTGCTGCTCGGCACTTTGCTGGAGGGGCACGCCGACCATGTGATGGACGCGGTCGGCCCGAGTGTGGTGCCCTCGGTCGAGCAGATCCGGATGGCGTTCGACAAACGCCGGACCCGGCCCGCGAACCCGGTGCAACGCCTGCTGCGCGCGCTGCTCGGTATCGATGCGAAGGTGGCGCAGTACGTGCGCGGAAAGGCCTTCGTCGACGAGGTGGTGGGCACGGTGGGAATGGAACGGTTCAACGTGGTGTGGACCGATGCCGAGACGCTGCCGCGCACCGACGAGATCGACGAACCGCGGCGCTGGATCGCCCGCGTCCTGGACTGAACGGTGTCCTCTGCCGAACAGCGGCCGATCCGGTTACCGGAGACGCCCGCGGTGCTCGGCGTGCGGCATGCGGTGCGGGCGTGGCTGGCCGGGTTCGGCCCGGAGAGTCGGTGTGTGGCCGTCGCGCTGTCGGGCGGCGCGGATTCCCTGGCGCTCACCGCGGCCGCTCTCGCCGAATCCGCGGAAGTGCACGCCTTGATCGTGGATCACCGGTTACAGGGCGGATCGGATGTGGTCGCGGCGACGGCCGCGGCGACGGCGCGTTCGCTCGGCTGCCGGTCGGCGCGGGTGCTGCCGGTCGAGGTGAGCGGGCCCGGCGGGCTGGAGGCGGCGGCACGGTACGCGCGTTACGCGGCGCTGGCGGGCGCGAGATCGGGCCTGCCGGTGCTTCTGGGCCACACCCTCGACGATCAGGCCGAGACCGTACTGCTGGGACTCGGACGGGGTTCGGGCGCGCGTTCGATCCAGGGGATGGCCCCGAGCGACGGCCCGTGGGGCCGGCCGCTGCTGGGGGTCCGCCGGGAAACGACCCGGCAGTTCTGCGCCGACCTCGCGCTGACGCCCTACGAGGATCCGCACAACAGCGCCCCCGAGTTCACTCGGGTACGACTGCGCGCCGAGGTGCTGCCGCTGCTCGAGGAGGTGCTCGGCGGTGCGGTGGCGCCGGCCTTGGCCCGGACCGCCGAACAGTTGCGCGAGGACAATGCCGCCCTGGACGCGTTCGCCGGCGAACTGCTGTCGCGGGCCGGCACCGGATCGCCGGTGTGCGCTGTGCTGGCGGAGGCCGCCGCCGCGGTGCGCCGCCGGGCGGTGCGGGCGTGGCTGCTGTCCCAGGGGGTTCCCGGGGTGACCGGAACACATATCCGCGGTATCGACGACCTGGTGGTGGCCTGGCGGGGGCAGGGCGGGGTGGCCGTGGGGGGCGGTGAGCGGGGGACCCGGTTGGTCGTCGTTCGCGAGCATGGCAGGCTGACACTTGCCCGCACCGATCGGGAACGCCGAGACCGAAGGGAAACCAGTTGACGTGTACGGGGACGATATCGATTCGGTCTTGATCACCGAAGGAGAAATCGCGGCGAAGGTCGGCGAGCTGGCCGAACTGATCGCCAAGCGGTACCCGGCCGACGCACCGGAGGGCGATCTCCTGCTGATCGGTGTGCTCAAGGGCGCGATCTTCTTCATGACCGATCTGGCCAAAGCTCTGCCGGTGCCGACTCAGATGGAGTTCATGGCCGTATCGTCCTACGGGTCCTCCACGTCGTCGTCCGGCGTGGTGCGCATCATGAAGGACCTGGACAAGGACATCGCCGGCCGCAATGTGCTCATCGTCGAGGACATCATCGACTCGGGCCTGACCCTGTCGTGGCTGATGCGCAATCTCTCCACCCGCAACCCGGCCTCGCTCGAGGTGGTGACGTTGCTGCGTAAACCCGACGCGCTGCGCACCCAGGTCGAGGTCGCCAATGTGGGGTTCGACATCCCGAACGAATTCGTGGTCGGTTATGGCCTCGACTACGCCGAGCGTTACCGGGATCTGCCCTATATCGGCACGCTGCACCCGCGGGTCTACGGCGGCGAACAGGCCTGAACGAATCGTGGGTAGGCGGGCGAGCCCACCTACCCACGATGTTTCGCCGGGTCAGGCCGGGATGGCGGGGGGTGCCGCGAAGCCGCCGGACATGGCCCGCTGGCCGAATTCCAGAATCGTCGGCCGGGTGTCGTCGGCGCGCCAGGCCACCGCGAGCTCGCACGGCGGGAGGCCGGTGACCGGACGGGCGGTGAGTCCGGGCCAGCGGTACATCGGCACGTTGTTCTCGGCGAGCAGGCACAGGCCCAGTCCGAGCCCGACTGCCTCGAGCCGGTCCTCGGGGGTGGCTGCTTCCGCGCCGATGGTGGCGGGGCGGCCGTTGCGGGCGTCGTTACCGAGCCAGAAATCGCGGGTGGCGCCGGCTTCGGCGGGCAGCGCGATGAACCGTTCGTCGAGCAGATCCGCGAAATCGATCATTTCCTGATTGGCGCGGGGATGGTTCTCCGGCAGGAGCACCCAGCGGCGCTCGGTACGCAGTACCTGCCAGCGGTAGCGGTTCTGGTCGGGCAAGGGGAGCCAGACCAGTGCCAGATCGGCCTGGCGGCCGGCGAGGCCGCTGGAGGGGTCGGTCCAGGCGGCCGGGTGCAGGGCCAATCGGTGGCCACTGGCGCTCTCGAGATCGTGCAGCAGCCCACGGCCCAGCGTCGACTGCAGGCCGACGCGCAGCACTTCGCCCGCCTCCTGCAGGGAGCTGTTGGTGGTTTCCCAGAGCTCCAGGATCTTGCGGGCGCCGCTGAGCAGTTCCTTGCCGGCAACCGTGAGCGCGACACTGCGCTGGTTGCGATCGAACAGGACCACATCGAGCTGACGTTCCAGCTGCCGGATCTGACGCGACAGGGTCGGTTGAGCGATGTGCAGCCGCTGAGCGGCGTTGGTGAAATGCAGTTCCTCGGCGACGGCGACGAAATACCGCAGATCGCGCAAATGCGGGTCCATAGCACCTTGCTATCAGAATCGTTGCTGAATTTCCAGCCCTAATTTGTGCGATGGGTCCGCATATCGGGTCTGAAACAGTCAGCAGGTTTGTTAGTGACAGCTTATGGGGTGGCGCGGTGATGTGCATCATGAGTTCTTCGCATCGCCGACGGCCGGGCCTCGTCGGGCGATACGACGTAAAATACGGCGCATTTGCCGTGGTAGGGCTGTTCGTCCAGTGCGTGCTGTCACCTCGGTCTATGGAACTCCGGTTCGGTCCGAAGGCGGCCCGGCGAAACGATTTCGCGCCACCGTGTGATCGACTTCGCACGTCAAGTGACATTGATCACAATATGGTTTCGGTGGGGTATCGATGGCCCCATGGCGGTGCGCCGCGGCCCGTTCGTCGACGGACCGCGGCGCGGTGACAGCGGCTCCGGTTCAGCTCCCCCGGACCCGCTCCTCGTAGGCTTTGCGCTCATCGGCGTTCACATCGTCGAGGAAGGTCTGGGCCGACCCCATCGAGCGTCCCAGGGCATCACCCACCGACTGCGGCAGCAAGTTCACGAACACCGACATGGCACCCGCCGCCCGGGTGACCCGAGCCTTGGGCCGGGGTTTGGCGATCAGCCGGACCACCGCCGCCGCGATATCCTCCGGTTCCGCCGCGGGCAGGCCCTTCGGCGCCGCCACCCCGGAACCGAGCTCGGTCCGGGTGAGCGTCGGCAGCACCGACGAGAACGCCACCCCGGTGCCCCGGTACTCCTCGCGCAGGGTGTCGGTGAAACCGAGCACCGCGTGTTTGGAGGCGTTGTAGGTGGCCAGACCCGGAATATGCGTTTCGCCGGCCAGCGACGCGATATTGATGATGTGGCCGCTGCCGCGAGCGAGCATGCGGGCCAGCGCGATCTTGGACCCCAGGATCACGCCGTAGACATTGATCTCCAGGATCCGCCGGGTGATCTGGTCGGTTTCCTCGACCAGCCGCCCGGTCGGCATGATGCCCGCATTATTGATCAGGACATCGATCGGCCCGATCTCACGTTCCACATCGTCGAGGAATGTGGTGAAGGACTGGATATCGGTCACGTCGAGCCGGCCGTAGTAGTCGAAATCGTGGTCGGTGCCCGATTCCTTGACGGTCTTCTCGTCGATATCGCCGATCGCGATCTTGGCGCCCAGCTTCTCCAGGGCGACCGCGGTGGCCAGGCCGATACCGCGGGCGCCCCCGGTGATGACGACGACCTTGCCGCGAATGGATTCGGTCTTATTCGCCACGGTTTTCTCCCTTGAGTCGCAGCAGCGCGGGGATATCGATCCGGCGCATACCGCGCGCTCCGGCCGCGCGCATGGCGCCGAGCCCGATCAGGATCTTGTTGAGGTCGTAGGGCATCCAGGTGAGTTCGCGTTCCTGGGTGGGCAGTATCGGCGTGGTGATCGCCTTGGCCCGGCAGTACTTGCGCACCCCGTTCGGGCCACCCCACCGGGCGCCGACCCCGGAATCGCCCCAGCCGCCCATCGGCAGTGCGAAATTGAACAGGTTGGCGAAAATGTCGTTGATATTGACCGCGCCCGCCTGCAACGCCCGGGCGACCCGTTCGCCGCGCGCCTTGTCTCCCGTCCACACCGTCGCGGACAGCCCGTACACGGAGTCGTTCGCCAACCGGATGGCCTCGGCCTCGTCGGCGACCTTCATCACGGGCAGTGTCGGCCCGAAGGTTTCCTCGGTGATACACGACATGGTGTGGTCGACGTCCACCAGCACGGTGGGTTCGAAGAAGGTACCCACACCAGTCCGTTTGCCGCCGGTCAAGACCTTCGCGCCGGCCGCTACCGCTTCGTCGATATGCCGCTGGACGATGCCGACCTGACTCTCGTTGGCCATGGCGCCCACATCGTTGCGGGGTGTGCGATCGTCGCGGCCCTGTCGCAGGGACTTGACATTGGCGGTCAGTTTGGCGACGAACTCGTCGTAGACGGGCGCCTCCACATAGACCCGCTCGACCGAGATGCAGACCTGTCCGGAATTGAACATGCCGCCGAAGGCGATGCCGTGGGCGGCGCGGTCGAGATCGGCGTCGGCCAGCACGATGGCCGGGTCCTTGCCGCCCAGTTCCAGGCTGTAGGGGACCATCCGGGCGGCGCAGGCCGCCGCGATCCGGCGGCCGGTCGCGGTGGAGCCGGTGAACTGGATGTAGTCGGCGTGCTCGACCACCGCCGCGCCGGTGGCGCCCGCGCCGGTGACGACGGAGAGCACCGGGGGAGCGCCGATCTCGGCCCAGCCGCGGGCGAGTTCGAGCGCGGAGAGGGGAGTCACCTCGGAAGGTTTCAGGATCACCGCGGCGCCGGCGGCCAGCGCCGGGATCACATCGAGCAGCGGCATGGCCAGCGGGAAGTTCCACGGCGTGATCACACCGACCACCGGATACGGCTCGAATACCGTGGTCAGCCGTTTCACCCGGGACAGCGGACTGTGCGGGGCGGGATGCTCGTCGGCGAGGAACTTGGCGGCGCGGCGCGCGTAATAGCCGATGAGGTCACTGCCGAAGATCGGGTCGATGAGCGAATCGACCCGCGGTTTACCTGTCTCGGACTGTAGGACGTCGGCCAGCACCTCGGTGTTGTCGATAATCCAGTCCTGGAGCTCGAGCAGCCATTCCTTGCGCTCGTCGGCGCCGATGGCCTGCCATGCGCGCTGGTGTTCGCGCAACTCGGCGATGGCCGCGACGACCTGCTCGGCCGACATATCCGGTACCGAGCCGACCACCTCGCCGGTGGCGGGATTCAGGACTCGGATCTCCGAGTCCGGAGGCGGGTCCACGGTTTTCACCGTGGCGTCGGGTTGTCCCGATTCGGTTTTGGTCACTGCGTTCTCCCACTGCGTCGTGCTCGGAACCGCTGGGGCCGATCATTGTGAATCAGCTCACCGGATCGATCGTGACACACTGTGCGAGACACCGCGCCCGGTCGCGGTGTCCGATGCCGGGATCTATTGGGATTCGCGAGCCAACCGGCGCAGTGGCGGCTCGGTCGCCGGGGGCACCCGGCGGTCGGGTAATTCGGCGAGCAGTTCGGTGGTGGCCGCGGCGACGGCGGCGACGGCTTTGTCCACGGCGGGTTTGGTGGCCGAACTCAACCCGGACAGGCCACCGACCTTGCGCACGTACTGCAGTGCGGCGGCATAGATCTCCTGCTCGGTAGCGGCGGGCTCCAGACCTCGCAAGACGGTGATGTTTCTACACATGAATGCACATTAGCGCTGGAACACAGCCCGTGACAGGCCAAGGAACAAATGTGAAAACACGTTGCCCGGGCCGGGCGGGGCCCGCGCGTCCTAGACTCACGGTATGGCTGCTGCCGGATTGCCCACGCCGACCCCTTTTCCCTATCCGGAGCTCGACAAGCGCGAGGAGGACCACTGGTCCGGCGCGCAGATCGACGACGACCGCCTGCGCGCGTTGTCACTGGGCGCCTTCTACTCGGCGCGCTGGGACGCATTCCATGACGCGCTGCTGCTGGGGCCCGAACGCGATCATCCGCTCGGCGACCGGCGTGAGCTGGCCATCGACACCCTCACCGGGGCCTGGGGTATCACCGACGGCACCGAGGCGCGCGCATCCATGGAACAGCTGCTCGAGGGTATGCACGCCCCGCTGTACGCCCTGGTGCATCCATTGGTCACCGCCTCGCTGAATGCCAGCGAACGCGACCGGTTCGGCGAACGCGCCGATCGGCACCGCGCCTTCCTGCGGCAGGTCGCCTCGTTCCGGGGTATCGACAATTCCGAAGCGCTCGTCCGTGACTACGACATCTGGTCCCAGGCGATCAAAATCGGCTTCACCGACCATCTGTCGCGCCCCCTACCGGCCGATATCCACGCCTGGGATCTGGCGCGGGTGGTCGCCGTGGCGCGTATGTCCTACACCGCCGGCTATATCGAAGCCGATGTCGCGTGGGATTACCTGGGCCGGGCGCTTCCGCTGGCCCAGCGCAAGTACCGCAACTGGCGGCAGTTCGGCGACGCCTACCTCACCGGCTGGACGTATTGGCAGGCCTGTGAGGACTTGGCGGAACTGAAAGACGGTGGCGTCGATCGCCGCCTGGAACTGATGCGCCTGTGGCTCCGCCCGACCAGCCCCTGGCGCCGCATCGGTTTGGTGTAGCCCGAATACGTCGGTGGCTTCGGCTACTGCCGCCGATGCGGCTCGCCCGCGGGAGCTAACCCTGGGTGGCCAGCCACTGGTCGAAGGTCGTCGGGGCGATTCGTGCGTTTTCGGCGGGCAGCAGCGTGTTCCCGGCCATTTCCGGCCCGAACGATGACGACCAGGTCGGCACCAGCCGGACCGAGCGACCCCGCGCGTCGTTGGTGCGGCGGGCCATATCGACCAGGTCCTGCGGGTCCGGCCCCGCGATATCGCGATAGCGGCCCTGCGGCGCGCCGGTCGCGACCTCGGCGAGGATATCGGCGACATCGGCGGGGGCGATCGGCTGGACCAGTAGGGGTGCGAGGGCGGCGACGCCGTCCTGTTCGGTCCAGCCGGTGACGGTTGCGGCGAAATCGTGGAACTGGGTCGCCGCGACGATCGTCCACGGCACCTTTCCCTGCTCCACCAGGCGTTCCTGCTCCCGCTTCCCGGCGTAGTGCGCGTTGCCCTCCACTCGGCCGATGCCGACGATCGACAGCAGCACATGGTGTCCCACCCCGGCGCGCTGCTCGGCCGCCAGCAGGTTGCGGGTGGTGCTGCCGAGATAGTCGACGACCTCGTCGCGGTCGGTGCTTTCGACGCTGATGGCATCCACCACGGCATCGACGCCGGTGAGGGCGGTGTCCAGTCCCGCGCCGGTGCGCAGGTCTACGCCGAGTGAGCGGCTGATGCGGACGACCTCGTGGCCGGCGGCGCGCAGCGCCTCGACGGTGAGAGTTCCGATATTGCCGGTGGCGCCGGCGACGGCGATTCGCATGGTCATGGGGCTGTCTCCTCCAGGGTGGTCTCCTACTGCCGGAACATTATCTCGGACTAAATAGATCCGCAATATCTTGGATAGAATCGCAAGCATGAAGTTGCCGGTGAGTACCGAATGGCTGTTGCACTGCGCCACCTCGCTGGCGCAGCTCGATCCGGGAACGACCGCGTCGGCGGCGCAGCTGGCCCAGTACTTCGATCTGCCGGCCCCTTACCTGGCCAAACAGCTCCAGGCTCTGGTCCGGGCCGGCCTGCTGAGCGCCACCACGGGCCCCCGAGGTGGGTTCCGGCTGGCCCGCCCCGCCCGAGAGATCACGCTCCTGCAGATCGTCGAGGCGGTGGACGGCGGCGCCTCACCCTACGAATGCCGCGAAATACGTCAGCAGGGTCGCGGCGGACTGCCCGCGGACGAATGCCGCGAGCCGTGCCTTCTCGCGGTGAAGATGACGGAGGCACACGAGGCGTGGCGGGCGAGTCTGGCCGCCACCTCACTGGGCGATCTCGTCGCCGAGTTACCGGGGTGGGCTCCGGAACGGACCCGTCGACGCCTCGCGGGGTCGCAGTAGCCGGAACCGGTACCGGTTCGGTCCGGTTCGTCGGGTGCGGCCGTGCCGACTCGGCCGGTGCACGCCGCTCGGCCGCGCGTTGCTCCGCATACCTCGCCCCACGCTCCGGAGGTCCCCGCCCGGCCGGCCGTGACTCAGATGCCCGGAAGTGAGCGCAGAATCCCGCGGCCGTACCGCTGGAACTGGGTGTCGTCGACCATGCCCAGGGAATGCCGCTCCACCAGCAGCTCCCATTCCGAGTACAGATGCGCGACGCTGGGATCGGCGGGACCGGCCGCACCGTCCACGGCGACCAGCCGCACGGCGAAGTTGATCGCGGTGGCCAGCCGTTCGGAATCGGCGCGATCCATCGCGGTGAAGTACATCGTCGTATTGCCGTCGTGTACTTCCACCAGGGGACGGCGGTCCCGCACCCGGATGTCCTGCACCACCGAGACCGCCTCCTCGGTCGCGCGGGCCCGCATGATGACGGGGATCGGCAGGTCGTGGGCATACGCCTCACCGGTGCCGAGCGAGACCAGCAGCAGCCGCGTCGTGGTCACGGTGAGCAGGCAGGGGTCGTCCGCGCCCACCGGCGGGTGCGCGACGACACTCGCGGTTTCCAGCACATATTCGTCGGGGGTGACGTAACCGGCCAGATCGGTCACCAGGGCCTCGCCCCGCCCGGTCGCCGACATCCGGCGTACCGCCCGCTCCACATCGGCGCGAACCGGCCCGTGTTCGGTCTGTTCGGTCGGCGGCGCGATCAGCTCGGGAGCGGCGATATCGATCCGCTGCGCGGCCAGGATCTGGTCGTTGATGCGGGAGACGATTCCGGCGGCCGCCGGTACATCGTGTTCGGCGATCAGCACCGGCAGCGGCGTCCGGTCGGCCGGAACGCCGACCAGCACGGGGGTCGGATAGCGCAGATATATCTCGATAACCACCGCGTCGTCGGCTCGCCGGCTGAGTCGCACCTCCAGTAGGTCGGTCACCGCGACGTCGAGGACACGCTCGCCGTCGCTCTCGGATTCGCCGTCGGCACCGGGACGCAGGACGACCAATCGCCCTTCGCCGTGCCGCACGATTGCTGTGGGTGTCCGTAACTCGACTATGTCCATACCCCCTGCGCTCGGGTCGTACGCGATCATCATCGGTCCTACATGCGTGCCGTGATTGTGATCACTACGAGATATCACAGACCACGACCCCGGGAACCACCATGGTTTTCCGGCCGTTTACCTCTTGAACTGCATCACCCGCCGAACTACTGGCTTGCGACGAGTCAGGAAGCGCGATGTATCGACTAGACCGTACGCGGTAACGTGGCATGTCCGCACCCGAATCCGCCCACCGGGCGGCAACGGTTGCGGGTTGCGCCGCCCGAGAGCGACGCATCGCTAGGCAAAACGCGGAGACGCCTGAAAGGACTGGCCGCCCGGCCGACGCTCTATGAACCGCAAGACAGTGTTTCGTACCCTGGCGATAATCGCGGGCATTCTGCTCGTGATCTATCTGTTCAGTTACTTCGGCAACGACACCCGCGGCTGGCAGAGCGTCGACACGTCGGTGGCGATCAGCCAGCTCGCCGACAAGGAGAACGTCGCCCACGTTCAGATCGATGATCGCGAACAGCAATTGCGGATCGAACTGAAGAACGGGAACGACGCCACCCAGGGCGCCGACAAGATCATCGCAAAGTATCCCGGCGGCAGCGATACCTCGGCCCAGATCTTCAAGGCCGTTCAGGATTCGGGCGCCCAGTACAACACAGTGGTCAAACAGGAGAGCTGGGTCACCCAGATCCTGCTGTTCGTGCTGCCCATGGTGATCCTGCTCGGCCTGTTCATCTTCGTGATGTCACGCATGCAGGGCGGCGGCCGCGGCGGCATGATGGGCTTCGGGAAATCCAAGGCCAAACAGCTGTCGAAGGATATGCCCAAGACCACGTTCGCCGATGTGGCCGGCGCGGACGAAGCGGTCGAAGAGCTCTACGAGATCAAGGACTTCCTGCAGAATCCGGTGCGCTACCAGGCGCTGGGCGCCAAGATCCCGAAGGGCGTCCTGCTCTACGGCCCGCCCGGCACCGGTAAGACGCTGCTCGCGCGCGCCGTGGCCGGCGAGGCGGGCGTCCCGTTCTTCACCATCTCCGGCTCCGATTTCGTGGAAATGTTCGTCGGTGTCGGTGCCTCCCGTGTCCGCGACCTCTTCGAGCAGGCCAAGCAGAACAGCCCCTGCATCATCTTCGTCGACGAGATCGACGCGGTCGGCCGTCAGCGCGGCGCCGGACTCGGCGGCGGTCACGACGAACGCGAACAGACCCTCAACCAGCTGCTGGTCGAGATGGACGGCTTCGGCGATCGCACCGGCATCATCCTGATCGCCGCGACCAACCGCCCCGATATCCTCGACCCCGCCCTGCTGCGGCCCGGCCGGTTCGACCGGCAGATCCCGGTCAGCAACCCCGACCTGGCCGGCCGTCGCGCCATCCTGCGGGTCCACTCGCAGGGCAAACCGATCTCCGCGGAAGCCGATCTCGACGGTCTGGCCAAGCGCACCGTCGGTATGTCGGGCGCCGACCTGGCCAATGTCATCAACGAGGCCGCCCTGCTCACCGCGCGGGAGAACGGTTCCACCATCACCGGTGACGCGCTCGAGGAGTCGGTCGACCGGGTGATCGGCGGTCCGCGCCGCAAGAGTCGGATCATCAGCGAACACGAGAAGAAGATCACCGCCTACCACGAGGGCGGCCACGCGCTGGCCGCTTGGGCGATGCCCGATATCGAACCGGTCTACAAGGTGACGATCCTGGCCCGCGGCCGCACCGGCGGGCACGCAATGACGGTGCCCGAGGACGACAAGGGCCTGATGACCCGCTCGGAGATGATCGCCAGGCTGGTCATGGCCATGGGCGGGCGTGCGGCGGAGGAACTGGTCTTCCACGAGCCGACCACCGGGGCCTCCTCCGATATCGACCAGGCGACCAAGATCTCCCGCGCGATGGTCACCGAATACGGTATGAGCGCTCGGCTCGGCGCCGTGCGGTACGGCCAGGAACAGGGCGATCCCTTCCTCGGTCGCTCCATGGGTACCTCTTCGGACTATTCACACGAGGTCGCCGGCGCCATCGACGTCGAGGTCCGCAACCTCATCGAGGCCGCGCACACCGAAGCGTGGGCGATCCTCAGCGAGTACCGCGATGTGCTCGACGATCTGGCGACCGCGCTGCTCGAACGCGAAACCCTGCACCGCAAGGATCTGGAAACCATCCTCAGCGCGGTGCAGAAGCGGCCCCGGATCACCGCGTTCAACGATTTCGGCGATCGCGTGCCATCGGACAAACCGCCGGTGAAGACTCCGGGTGAGCTTGCCGCCGAACGTGGCGAAGCATGGCCCCCGCAACCCGCCGTCCCCGTCGGCGTCGGCCCGCACGAGCCGGCGGCCGCCGGGAGCGTGCCGCAGCCCGCGGGGTTCCCCGGTGGCGCGGTCCAGCAGCCCGGTTACGGCCGGCCGCCCAGCGGCTACCCGGCGCCGGCGCAGCCCGCCCCCAGTTATCCCCGCGGCGCCACACAAGGCTCCCGGCCGGACTACGGCGCCCCCGCCGGCTGGTCGGCGCCCGGATGGCCGCCGCGCGAGGAACCGCAGGCCCCGCCGGCCGACCGCGGCTACGCCGGCGGGCAGGAACAGCCCCGGTACTCGCATCCCGACCAGAAGTCCGCGCACGACCGCGGGCCCGACGAATCCGGCTACGGCTCCGGTGAGGATTCCGGACATGGTGGCCCGCACTCCTCCTGGGACAGCCCGAACGGTCGGCAGTAAACCGGCGCCGATTACGCTCGGAAGGGTTCGGCGCCCGGTGTGTACTGCCGGGCCCGAGATGTGGAGGTGTCCTCGAATGTCGACCGATCAGCAGACCAACGGCTACACGGCCGATATCCCCGCCGAGCTGGGCGAGAGCGGCGGATCCGCCGCGGAGCTGGTCGCGCTGCACACCGGTAGACGCTTCGATCGGCCGCGCGCCGAGGCGGCGGTGCGCGAACTGCTCCTCGCGGTCGGCGAGAACCCGGACCGGCCGGGGCTGCTCGACACCCCCGCCCGGGTGGCCCGCGCTTATCGGGAGATGTTCGCGGGGCTGTATGTGGAACCGGACGCGGTCCTCAACACCACCTTCGACGAAGAGCATCAGGAACTCGTCCTGGTGCGCGATATCCCGATGTACTCGACCTGCGAACATCACCTCGTGTCGTTTCACGGCGTCGCCCATGTCGGATATATCCCGGGCCCGCACGGCCGGGTGACCGGGCTGTCCAAACTGGCACGGCTGGTCGACCTCTACGCCAAACGCCCTCAGGTGCAGGAGCGGCTCACCAGCCAGGTCGCCGACGCGGTCATGCGGAAACTGGACCCGCGCGGCGCGATCGTGGTGATCGAGGCCGAACATCTGTGCATGGCCATGCGCGGTATCCGGAAACCCGGCGCCAGCACCACCACCTCGGCCGTCCGCGGGATTTTGCAGACCAGCGCGGCCTCGCGCGCCGAGGCCCTCGACCTGATCCTGCGCAAGTGAGCGACCAGCGCACGGCCGTGGTGGTACCGACCCTCACCGGGGTGCGGGCGCGTCCCGGCGTGGAGCCACGTCCGGGCCGCTCCTGCGTCGTGATGGGTGTGGTCAACGTGACCAGCGATTCCTTCTCCGACGGCGGCCGCTATCTCGATCCGCAGCAGGCGATCGAGCACGGTATCCGGCTCTACGAGATGGGTGCCGACATCATCGATGTCGGCGGTGAGTCGACTCGGCCCGGCGCCGTGCGCGTCGAGGTGGAGACCGAGGTCGACCGGGTGGTTCCGGTGCTGCGCGGGCTCGTCGCGGCCGGGATACCGACCAGCGTCGACACCATGCGGGCCCGGGTTGCCGAAGCAGCCGTCGCGGCCGGGGTGACGGTGATCAACGATGTCTCGGGCGGCCGCGCCGACCCGGCGATGGCCGCGGTCATCGCCGCCGCCGATATCCCGTGGATCCTCATGCACTGGCGGGCCGCGTCGGACTACCGGCACACCGGACCGGCCGACCACTACGACGATGTGGTGGCCGAGGTCCGCTCCGAGTTGGGGGTGCAGGTGCGGCACGCGATCGACGCGGGTGTCGATCCCGCCCGGATCATCCTGGATCCCGGTCTCGGATTCGCGAAGACCGCGGAACACAACTGGGCACTGCTGGGAGCCCTGGACCGCTTTGTCGCCGACGGGTTCCCGGTGCTGATCGGCGCCTCGCGCAAACGGTTCCTGGGGTCGCTGCTGGCCGACGGTGACGGCCCGCGCCCGCCCGCCGGCCGGGAAACCGCCACCGCCACCGTTTCCGCGCTGGCGGCCTGGCACGGTGCCTGGGGTGTCCGGGTCCACGATGTGCGTGGTTCACAGGACGCACTCGCCGTGACCGAGGCCTGGCGTCGCGCGCAACGGCCGGGAACGCCGCGGTGAGCGCACCGATACCCGGCCCGGACCGGATCGAGCTACGCGGGTTGCGGGTCTTCGGCCGGCACGGAGTTTTCGAGCACGAACGCCGCGACGGGCAGGAATTCGTGGTGGATCTGACCGTCTGGTCGGATTTCGGCGCCGCGGCGGCCACCGACGATCTCACGCACACCGTCGACTACGGCGCGCTCGCGGAGCTGGCCGTGCGGATCGTGGCGGGTCCGCCGCGCAATCTCATCGAAACGGTCGCCGCCGAGATCGCCGACCGGGTACGCGAAGTGCCCGGCGTCGCCGATGTCGAGGTGGTACTGCACAAACCGGCCGCGCCTATCCCGCACGAGTTCGCCGATGTGCGGGTCGTCACCGCGGGCCGCCGGGAGCAGGGGTCACCGTGACGCGTGCCGTGCTCTCGATCGGTTCGAACATGGGGGATCGGCTCGAGCTGCTGCGCAGTGTCGTCATCGGGCTCGGTGCGCGGGTGCGTGCCGTATCACCCGTGTACACCACCGCGCCGTGGGGCGGGGTGGAGCAGGACGATTTCCTCAATGCCGTGCTGGTGGCCGAGGACCCGGACTACGACTGTCGTGCTTGGCTCCGGCACGGACAGCGGTTGGAGCAGGCCGCCGGGCGTGCGCGGGCGGTGCGCTGGGGTGCCCGGACCCTCGACGTGGACATCGTCTCCTGCGCCGAGCGGGTCGGCTCCGGACTCAGTGCCCTGCGCAGTACCGACCCCGAACTCACCCTGCCGCACCCGCAGGCGCACCATCGCGCGTTCGTCCTGATTCCCTGGCTCGATATGGAGCCCGAGGCGTCCTTGGCCGTCGACGGGACCGAACGCAGTGTGCGCGAACTACTGGCGGAAATGGACCCCGCCGAACGCGACGGTGTGCGGCGCACGGAATTGACCCTCCTACCCGCCGCCAGGACGGTGCCATGATGCGATACTGCGATATCTCCGCCTTCGCCGCGGTTTCCGCGGAGCGCATGTATCCGCTTCAAGGGGAGTTCAGTGATGCGATATTTCCGCCTTCGCTGCGGTTTCCGCGGAGCGCATGTATCCGCTTCAAGGGGAGTTCAGTGATGCGATATCTCCGCCTTCGCTCCGGCCTCCGCAGGCCGCATGTGCCTGTTTCGAGGGGTGTCAGATGACTGTTGGGGGCGGTCGTATGAACGCCGGTGGCGGCCGCGGCGGGAACGGCGACGACGGCGGGGGGATGAAGCTCAAACCCACCCGCGTCCGGGAATTGCTGGCCAACGTCCTGATCGCGGCGGTGATCGCTTGGGTGGCGACGCGGCTGGCCTACGCGAACTTCCCGCCGATCTCCACCATCGCCGGCGCCTCGCTGTATCCGGTCGCGATTCTGGAGGCCGCCCTCGGCTTCTATATCCGGATCCGGGTGAGCAACAGCCAGATCGGCGCCGATTCACGCCAGCTGCACCCGATCACCGTCGCCCGGGCTCTCGCGCTGGCGAAGGCCTCGGCTCAGGTGGGGTCGCTGGTGGCCGGAGTGTGGCTCGGGTTCCTGCTGTGGATCTTCCCGCAGCGCGGGGATCTGCGGGCGGCCGACGCGGACTATCCGGGCGCGCTCATCGGATGCGGAGCCGGTATCGCCCTTGCCGTGGCCGCCCTGTGGCTCGAATACTGCTGCCGGGCCCCCGACGATCCGACCGAGGATCCGGCGCCCTCGTAGGCCGGATCGCCGTGATCGATCCCGCCCTTTCCGACCTGGGCGACGATGAATATCGCGGCTACCCTTGCGGTCATGGTTTCACCGTCCCGCAGTAGTACTTCCGCGCGCGGCCGGGAAGATGTGGGCAAGCTCTTCCTCGGCGCACTCGTTCTACTGGGTCTGGTGGCCAGCGTATTTCTCGTGCTGAGCGACAGTCTGCAATTCATCCGGGTCGGGTTGGTGGTGGCGCTGTGGGCGGCGGTACTGGGCGCCTGGGCGGCCGGCCGGTACCAGGCGAAAATGCGTGATCTGCGCCGCATCTACGAATTGGAACTCGAGCGTGAGATCAGTGCCCGCCGCGAACACGAACTCGGCGTCGAATCGCGGGTGCGTTCCGAGCTGGGTGCCGACGCGACGGAAATGGCGGCGCTGCGTGCCGAACTGACAGTGCTGCGGCGGCAGCTGGAGCGGCTCTTCGACGGAGACCTGCCGGAGGAGCGGCCCGCGCTACGTGCATCCGCCTTCCGTCTCCAGGAGCTGCCCGGCGCCGCGGACCGGCCGGGACTCGCACCCGGCTGGCAGGGGCCCGACGAAGGTGAGCGGCGGGCCGTGGACGCCTGGGCGAACGCCGCCGCGAGCTGGTCGTATGCCGCGGACGGCTGGGTCGATACCGAAGCCGGGGCCGCTGAACCGGCGAGCGAGACCGGTGAACGCAAGGCGGTGACCCCGGTCTACGAGACCGACCACCCGGGCCGGCCGCGATTCGCGAGCCCCGACGACGCGCCGGTCACCGCGGAAACGGCGATCGTCCGCCTCGACGACGACCCGCCCTACGGGCCGTCCACCTCCGAAATCTCCGGGCCGAGCTGGGCGGACGCCTTCACCGAGGTGTACGACGAACCGGAAGCCGGCGACGACCGCTACGGCCCGTTGCTGCGCGACGAACCCTTCTACGGCCCGCCCGCGCCGGACAGCGAGGCCCCGGACTCCCGCCCGCCGGTCGCCGCCGTGCCCGCGACCGCCGAATCGGCCGAACCCGTCGCCGCGGGCACGTCGCTCGACGGAGATAGCCGGGAACCGGCCGCCTCCGCGGCGGGCAAGCTGTTCCCCCGTTCGGCGAACTCCCGGCGCCGCCGCACCCAGCCGGACGCCGCCGGCAACCGGCGGCTGTCGGTCGCCGAGATCATGGCCAACCTGCGTCAGGAAGAGGAGCAGCGCAGCTCCTGAAGTGCGGCATATATCACCCGGGGCGCCCATGGCGCATCGGCCGGAGCCGGCCCTATTCTCGACTCGTAACGTCCGGTACCCGCAGCGCGGGACTGGAACGACTTCGAGAGGACACTGTTGACCTCGCCACGCGTGACTCCTGGCAATCCGGCCGCGAGTGGTGATCCAGCGCCCGCACGACTGACGGTAGGCATCGTCTCGGCGGGACGTGTGGGATCAGCCCTCGGCGCCGCGCTCGAGCGCGCCGGACATGTGGTGTTCGGCGTCGCCGCGATCTCCGACGCTTCGGTGCGCCGCGCGCAATCCCGGCTGCCCGAATCGCAGATCCTCCCGGTCGAGGAGGTCGCGGCCCGCAGTGAGCTGCTGATCCTGGCCGTCCCGGACGCCGAGCTGACCGGTCTGGTCCGCGGCCTGGCGAGTTCGCATACGGTACGTCCCGGCACGATCGTGGCCCACACCTCCGGAGCCAACGGCATCGGTGTACTGGCCCCGCTGCGGGAAGCCGGCGCGCTCCCGCTGGCCGTGCATCCCGCGATGACCTTCACCGGCCACGACGAAGACCTGTCCCGCCTGGCCAACGCCTGTTTCGGGATCACCGCCGCCGACGAGATCGGCTATGCCATCGCCCAGTCCCTGGTGATCGAGATGGGCGGCGAACCGGTCCGGGTGGCCGAGGAACACCGCACGCTGTATCACGCCGCGCTCGCGCACGGCAGCAACCATCTCGTCACGCTGGTGCTGGACGCGGTGGAGGCGCTGCGTCAGGCGCTGGCCGGACCCGGTCTGCTGGGCCAGCAGACGGTCGACGATCAGCCCGGCGGCCTGCCGGAACGCCTGCTCGCCCCTTTGGCGTCGGCTGCCCTGGACAATGCGCTGCGGCGCGGCCAGGCCGCCCTCACCGGTCCGGTGGCCCGCGGCGACACCGCGGCCGTCGCCGCGCACCTCGGGGCTCTCACGGCGGTGGATCCCCAGATCGCCGCCGGGTACCGCGCCCTGTCGCGGCGTACCGCCGAACGGGCGCAGGCCCCCGCCGAACTACGCGAGCTGTTGGAGGACCACTGATGAGGCGATACCTCCGCCTTCGCTGCGGCCTCCGCCGACCCCCGGCACTGCTCTCGGGGGAGGTTGGATGAGGCGGCATCTTCGCCTTCGCTGCGGTCTTCGTGGATTCCAGGTACCGGCTTCGAAGGAGACTCTATGACGGACCCGTCCCTGCGTGGTGTGTACCGCGCCGGCGAGCTCACTGTGCAGCACGATCCGGCCGTGCTCGGCAAAGTCGTTCGCGCGCTGCGCGGTACCGGGCGCACCGTCGGTCTGGTGCCCACCATGGGCGCCTTGCACGAAGGCCATCTCGAACTGGTGCGCCGTGCCAAGCGGACCAACCAGATCGTGGTGGTGTCCGTCTTCGTCAACCCGCTGCAGTTCGGCGCCGGCGAGGACCTGGACAGCTACCCCCGCACCCTCGATGCCGACGTGGAGTTGCTGCGCGGTGAGGGAGTGCCCCTGGTCTTCGCGCCGAGCGCGGCGGATATGTATCCCGAGGGCCCGCGGACGACCGTGCAGCCCGGACCGGTCGGCGCCGACCTCGAGGGCGCCTCCCGGCCGACCCATTTCGCCGGGATGCTCACCGTGGTGGCCAAACTGCTGCAGATCGTGCACCCGCACGAGGCATTCTTCGGTGAGAAGGACTACCAGCAGCTCACACTGATCCGCCAGATGGTCCGCGACCTGAACTTCGACGTGCAGATCGTGGCGGTGCCGACCGTGCGCGAATCCGACGGCTTGGCGCTCTCCTCGCGCAACCGCTACCTCGATCCCGTCCAGCGCGAACTCGCGACCACGCTGTCCGCCGCGCTATTGGCCGGCGCGCGGTCCGGGGCGGCCGGCGCGGACGCCGTCCTGGCGGCCGCGCACGCGGTCCTGGCCGCCGCTCCCGAGATCGAACTCGACTATCTCGAACTGCGTGCCGCCGACCTGGGCCCCGCTCCGGAGTCCGGCAACGCCCGGCTGCTCATCGCGGCCCGCGTCGGCACCACCCGGCTGATCGACAACGCTCCCGTCCGATTGGGAGCCCGGCTCGACGGCCACCCCGACGCCGACCTCGTGACCCCGGAACCTCGGCAGCCCGTGCCGAGCAGCCCGAGCGGGACGAGAGCACAGTGAACCCGCTGTCGACCGCCCCGGCGGACTGCCGGTCACACCCGCCGGAGGCGGGGCAAATAAGCACAGAAAGGCGACGATGATGTTGCGCACCATGATGAAATCGAAGATCCACCGGGCCACCGTGACCCATGCCGATCTGCACTATGTCGGGTCGGTGACCATTGATCAGGATCTACTCGATGCGGCCGATCTGCTCGAGGGTGAGCAGGTCTGCATTGTCGACATCGATAACGGAGCCCGTCTCGAAACCTATGTGATCGCGGGCGAGCGCGGGTCCGGGGTGATCGGTATCAATGGTGCCGCGGCTCATCTGGTCAATCCCGGTGACCTGGTCATTCTCATTGCCTACGGCATGATGGACGAGGCCGAGTTGCGTGAGTACGACCCGAAGGTCGTGTTCGTCGATGACCGTAATCGTCCGGTCGAGCTGGGCTCGGATCCGGCGCACGCGCCGGAGGGCTCGGATCTGATCAGCCCGCGCAACCTGACCTTCGTCTGAGCGGCGCGGTGACCGCATGCTCCTGACCATCGATGTCCGTACGACCAGCACGGTGGTCGGGCTGACCGCGGGTTCCGGATCGCAGGCCGAATTGGTCCGGCATTGGCGGATCCATACGAATCCCTTGCACACCGCCGACGAGTTCGCGATGAGTCTGCGGGGGCTGGTGGGCCCCGATCTCGATGCGGTGACCGGGGTGGCAGGTCTGTCGACGGTGCCGCCGGTGTTGCGCGAGCTGCGCTTCATGCTGGATCGCTACTGGCAGCACGTACCGCATGTGCTGGTGGAGCCGGGCGTCCGGACCGGTATTCCGCTGCTGGTGGACAATCCGAAAGAGGTCGGCGCGGACCGGATCGTGAATAGTCTCGCCGCTCATCATCAGTTCGGTGGCGCCGCGGTCGTGGTGGATTTCGGTGTGTCGATCTGTGTCGATCTCGTATCGGCGAAGGGAGAGTTCCTCGGCGGTGTGATCGCACCGGGGGTGGAGACCGCGACCGAGGCGCTGACCGAGCGGACCGCGCTGCGCCGGGTGGAGTTGAGCAGGCCCCGGTCGGTGGTGGGCAAGAACAGCGTCGAATGCATCCAGTCCGGTGCGATCTTCGGTTTCGCCGGCCTGGTGGACGGGCTGGTCGATCGTATCCGGGACGATATCGACGGTTTCGCCGATGAGGGGGTCGCGGTGGTGGCCACCGGCGCGGCGGCTCCGCTGATCATCGACGAATCCGAGACCATCGAGCACCACGAGCCCCATCTGACGATCACCGGTCTGCGACTGGTTTTCGAACGCAATCAGCGCCGCGCTCGTGGCTGATGCCGCCGTCCGAGCCTGTGACGTATTCCGCTGATTCGAATGTGGCCGAGCCGCCGCCGGCTTGCTAAGCTCACCGTGTGCTGAACCGCATGCGTACCCAGGAGTGTTGTCGAGGCTGATTCGCCTCGACCGTTCGAGGCATTCTGCAGTCCTCGACCGTTTCTTTACTTCCTGGAGATGCGTTCATGCATTCGCCTGTTCTCTCGTCCGTAGTGCGTCGGCCGGCCCGTGATGCTTCCGCCGCGGCCGCGAATCCGATTCCCGATCGGCCGATCGCCCCGGCCCTGCCGACGCGGCTGCGCCCGGCGGATCTGCTCCGCCTGACCGACGAGACCGGTGAGGATGTGCTCGCCGGCCGGTACGACCATCTGCTTCCCGCGGACGGTCTGTGGCCGGCGGTCGACCGCTGGGCGACCCGCCTGGTCGCCGACGACGAGGTCGATGTCTGGCTGATCAGCTGGACTCCGGACAAATCCACGAAACTGCACGATCATGCCGGCTCGCTCGGCGCGCTCACCGTGCTCAGCGGGGCACTGGCCGAATACCGCTGGAACGGTACCGAATTGCGTCACCGGGTGCTGTCCGCCGGCGATCAGGCCGCCTTCCCGATCGGCTGGGTGCACGATGTCGTGCGCGCCCCCGCCCGGATCGCGGTATCGGGCCTGTCCGATACCGGACCGCTGGACCCCACCCTGAGCGTGCACGCCTACTCGCCGCCGCTCACTGCCATGTCCTATTACGAAGTGACCGGACACGGCAGCCTGCGGCGTACCCACACCGTTCTCACCGACCAGCCCGAAGGTGACCTCTGATGTCGCGACTGACCATTGATCAGATGCTCGAACAGGCCCGCGCGCAGTTGCGGCGGATTCATCCCGTAGAACTGCCCGCCGCGCTCGCCTGTGGGGCGATTCTGGTGGATATCCGGCCCGCGGCGCAGCGAGCCAGGGAAGGGGCGCTGCCCGGAGCCCTGGTCATCGAACGGAATGTGCTCGAGTGGCGCCTCGATCCCAGCAGCTCGGCGCGCCTGGCGCTGGCCACCGATCACGATGTCGAATGGGTGGTGGTCTGCTCGGAGGGGTACACCTCCAGTCTCGCCGCGGCGTCGTTGCGCCAATTGGGGCTGCATCGCGCGACCGATCTGGTCGGCGGATACAAGGCGCTGGAAGCCGCCGGTATGCGATCGGTGGCCACCGGTGCCGCGCACTTCACCAGGGAAGTTCGTTCGCTCGCCGTTCTCTGAATTGTTGTCCTCGGTCGAATGCGGCCGGACGACAATACATTTCCGCTGTGCGTCGGCGCCCCGGGAAAATTCTAAGCAACCAAATGGTCTATTTCTCCCGGGCCGCCCTGCTGCGCCTTCCGCAAGTGATTCCTTATCGCGCGGTTGGGGCGGGCGGATGACGAATCGATTTGCGGTGCACGCTAGGGTGGTTCGCTGTGAGCAACCCGAACATCTCGTCATCCGGCGGCTCCGCGGGCGTTGTTCCCGCGGGGCGATCCAGCCGCTCTGTGGAGGTCGACGACGTCCCCGAGCAGATGCGGATCCGCCGGGAGAAGCGGGAGCGGCTGCTCGAGTCGGGCAGGGAGGCATATCCCGTTTCGGTGCCGCGCACCCATGGCCTGGCCGAAATCCGCGCCGCCTATCCGGATCTCGCGGCCGATACCGCGACCGGTCGGCTCGTCGGTGTGGCCGGCCGGGTCATCTTCATGCGAAATACCGGCAAATTGTGCTTCGCTCAGCTACAGGAGGGCGACGGCACCACTTTGCAGGCCATGGTGAGCCTGAACGGTGTCGGTGCGGACGCGCTGGCGGCGTGGAAGGCCGATGTGGATCTCGGCGATATGGTTTTCGTGCACGGTGAGGTCATCTCGTCGCGGACGGGTGAATTGAGTGTCATGGCCGATTCCTGGTCCATGGCCGCGAAGGCGCTCCGTCCGCTCCCGGTAGCGCACAAGGAAATGGGCGAGGAAGCACGGGTCCGGCAGCGCTATGTCGATCTGATCGTGCGCCCGGAGGCCCGCCGGACGGCCCGTACCCGGGTGGCGGTGGTGCGCGCGCTGCGCAACGCGCTGGAACGCCGGGATTTCCTCGAGGTCGAGACGCCGATGCTGCAGACGCTGCACGGCGGCGCGGCCGCCCGGCCCTTCCGCACCCACTCCAATGCGCTTGATATGGATCTCTACCTGCGCATTGCTCCGGAATTGTTTCTGAAGCGCTGCGTGGTCGGTGGGATCGAGCGCGTCTTCGAGATCAATCGCAACTTCCGTAACGAAGGTGCCGATTCCACCCATTCGCCCGAGTTCGCGATGCTCGAAACTTATCAGGCGTACGGTACCTACGACGACTCCGCACGCATGATCCGGGAATTGATCCAGGAAGTCGCCCAGGAAGCGCTGGGAACGCAGGCCGTCACTCTTGCCGATGGTTCGGAATACGACTTGAGCGGTGAGTGGACAACGGTCGAGATGTATCCGTCGTTGTCCGAGTCGACGGGGGTGGAGGTCACTCCGGAAACAACTGTTCCGGAATTGCTCGAGCTCGCCGATCGGGTCGGTCTGGAAATTCCCGAAGGTAAGGGCTACGGCCACGGCAAACTGGTGGAGGAACTGTGGGAGCACTGCTACGGCGACAAGCTGTACATGCCGACTTTCGTCCGTGATTTCCCGGTCGAGACCTCCCCGCTGACCAGGCAGCACCGGTCGCGGGCCGGTGTTACCGAGAAGTGGGATCTGTATGTCCGCGGCTTCGAGTTGGCCACCGGGTATTCGGAGTTGGTGGATCCGGTGATCCAGCGCGAGCGGTTCGTCGATCAGGCGCGCCTGGCCGCGGCCGGTGACGACGAGGCAATGGTGCTCGACGAAGACTTCCTGGCCGCGATGGAACACGGGATGCCGCCGACGACCGGAACCGGTATGGGAATCGATAGGTTGTTGATGGCGCTCACCGGATTGGGAATCCGGGAAACGATACTGTTCCCAATAGTGCGGCCGGTCGGCCGTTGAGCGAACGGTTTGCATAGCAGGCCGCTCGTCTTGGAATTTTCCGAATTCGAGGTATTCTTGCCTCGGGTAATCGGCCTGATTTTGCGGGCCGCACGATTTCGAGAGGACGTTCATCTCATGGCAAAGAAGGTCACCGTTAGCCTGATCGACGATGTCGACGGTGAGTCCATCGCGGACGAGACCATCGAGTTCGCAATCGATGGGGTGTCGTACGAGATCGACCTGTCGTCGACGAATGCAGCGAAGCTTCGGGACGAGTTGGAGCAGTGGGTGACCAGTGCCCGCCGGGTGAGCGGCCGGCGTCGGGTGAAGGCCGCTGTCGCGGCCTCCGGGAACACCAAGGCACGCGCCACCATGGATCGCGAACAAAGCGCGGCCATTCGCGAGTGGGCGCGCCGGAATGGTCACAAGGTTTCCGCGCGTGGCCGTATCTCCGCCGATATCACCGACGCGTACAACAAGGCCTCGAAGGGATAGTTCTTCTTTCAACCGTCGCGCGTGCGGGTTATTCGCAGAACACGCCGACGGCTGGTCTTCTCGATAGCTATTTGGAATTACCGCTGGCCCCGGCGTCGACCGCCGGGGCCGCTGCGCCCGGCGGCGTTCCATCTTGCCCGAGCGGCCGACTGCCCGGCACCATAGATGTGATCGGCCGGGCCCGGTGCGCCGCAATGCAAGGGGTCCGCAGTGTTCGGCAGTTGCTGCCGATATGGAGAGGTGAGGTATCGGCGCAGTGTCCGGATCCGTCGGTTCGTTCCTTCGATTCACCGATGACGAAGGCCGTAGGCGCGAGGTGATGTTGAGCCCCGATCGGCAGCGGATCACCATCGGCCGCTCCGCGGGTGCCGATCTGTCGCTGCGCTGGGACGCCGAGGTGTCGCGGCTGCACGCCGCCGTCGAATACCTCGCGGCGCACTGGACCATCGTGGACGACGGCCTTTCCCGTAACGGCACGTTCGTCAACGGCGAACGCATCAACGGCCGCCGCCGGCTCATGCCCGGCGACCGTATCCGGGTGGGCACCTCGCTGGTGTCCTTCCACGACTTCAACGGCGTCGCCGACGACGCCACCCGTGCTTCCGGCGCGAGCATGCCCACCGTGCGCTCGCTGACCGAGGCGCAGCGGGGAGTGCTCGTCGCGCTGTGCCGCCCGTTCAAAGGGGATGCCGGTTTCGCCGCCCCCGCCACGAACCAGCGGATCGCCGATGAGCTGTTCCTGAGTGTGGACGCCGTCAAGACCCATCTGCGCGCCCTGTTCGCCAAGTTCGGCGTCGAGGATCTGCCGCAGAACCAGAAGCGGGTCCGGCTCGCCGCGCTGGCCATGCGCAGCGGTCTGATCACCGATCGCGATCTGTGACCGCCGTCCCCGGCCGCCCGTACCTTCACTACCCGACATCCCCAGCTCTGGGAGTCGCTCTGTTCGCTCTGGGCAAAACCGGAATGGGAAACCAATCGGTGGGTAAGGGCGTTATGAGTGAATAGGTCTGCCGTCGGGCCCACATCATTAGGGTGGAGCGGCGGCGGCGTAATCCCTTGCCAACTAGAGTGGGAGGCGGGGGCCGCAACCCCTGGCCTTCATGGCAGGCTGAAGCCGACGGTTGTCCACGACACACCACGGCGTCAGCCGGCCATAAAGTCCGGAGCAGGAGAGTGAGGGAGCGATGTTCGAGAGGTTCACCGACCGCGCGAGGCGTGTCGTCGTCCTGGCCCAAGAAGAGGCCCGGATGCTCAACCACAACTACATCGGCACCGAGCACATCCTGCTGGGTCTGATCCACGAGGGTGAAGGTGTCGCGGCCAAGTCCCTGGAGTCGCTCGGTATCTCGCTGGAGGGCGTGCGCAGCCAGGTCGAAGAGATCATCGGCCAGGGCCAGCAGGCCCCGTCCGGTCATATTCCGTTCACCCCCCGCGCCAAGAAGGTGCTGGAGCTGAGTCTGCGCGAAGCGCTGCAGCTCGGTCACAACTACATCGGCACCGAGCACATTCTGCTCGGCCTGATCCGCGAGGGCGAGGGCGTCGCGGCCCAGGTGCTGGTCAAGCTCGGCGCCGACCTCAACCGGGTCCGCCAGCAGGTCATCCAGCTGCTGTCCGGGTACCAGGGCAAGGAGCCCGTGGAATCCGGCGCCCGGGGCGAGACGGGTACCCCGTCCACCTCGCTGGTGCTCGACCAGTTCGGCCGCAATCTCACCCAGGCGGCCCTGGAGGGCAAACTCGACCCCGTCATCGGCCGCTCGAAGGAGATCGAGCGGGTCATGCAGGTGCTGAGCCGCCGTACCAAGAACAATCCGGTCCTGATCGGCGAGCCCGGTGTCGGTAAGACCGCCGTCGTCGAGGGTCTGGCCCAGGCCATCGTCAACGGCGAGGTCCCGGAGACGCTGAAGGACAAGCAGCTCTACACCCTCGACCTGGGTTCCCTGGTCGCGGGCAGCCGCTACCGCGGTGATTTCGAAGAGCGCCTGAAGAAGGTGCTCAAGGAGATCAACACCCGTGGCGACATCATCCTGTTCATCGACGAGCTGCACACGCTGGTCGGTGCGGGTGCCGCCGAGGGCGCGATCGACGCGGCCTCGATCCTGAAGCCGAAACTGGCCCGCGGTGAGCTGCAGACCATCGGTGCCACCACCCTCGACGAGTACCGCAAGTACATCGAGAAGGACGCCGCCCTGGAGCGCCGGTTCCAGCCGGTGCAGGTGGGTGAGCCGACGGTCGAGCACACCATCAACATCCTCAAGGGTCTGCGCGACCGCTACGAGGCGCACCACCGGGTCTCCATCACCGACGGTGCCCTGGTGGCCGCGGCCACCCTGGCCGACCGCTACATCAACGACCGGTTCCTCCCGGACAAGGCGATCGACCTGATCGACGAGGCCGGGGCCCGGATGCGCATCCGCCGGATGACGGCGCCGCCGGACCTGCGCGAATTCGACGACAAGATCGCCGACGCGCGCCGGGAGAAGGAATCGGCGATCGACGCGCAGGACTTCGAGAAGGCCGCGCGGCTGCGCGACAAGGAGAAGCAGCTCGTCGCCAAGCGGGCCGAGCGCGAGAAGCAATGGCGCTCCGGTGACCTGGATGTCGTGGCCGAGGTCGACGACGAGCAGATCGCCGAGGTGCTGGCCAACTGGACCGGTATCCCCGTCTTCAAGCTCACCGAGGAGGAGACCACCCGTCTGCTCCGCATGGAGGACGAGCTGCACAAGCGGATCATCGGCCAGGAGGACGCGGTCAGGGCGGTCTCGAAGGCCATCCGCCGTACCCGTGCCGGCCTGAAGGATCCGAAGCGTCCGTCCGGCTCGTTCATCTTCGCCGGTCCGTCCGGTGTCGGTAAGACCGAGCTGTCCAAGGCGCTGGCGAACTTCCTGTTCGGCGACGACGACGCGCTCATCCAGATCGATATGGGCGAGTTCCACGACCGCTTCACCGCTTCGCGGCTCTTCGGTGCCCCTCCCGGGTACGTCGGCTACGAAGAGGGCGGCCAGCTCACCGAGAAGGTGCGCCGCAAGCCGTTCTCGGTCGTGCTGTTCGACGAGATCGAGAAGGCCCACCAGGAGATCTACAACACCCTGCTGCAGGTCCTGGAGGACGGTCGCCTCACCGACGGCCAGGGCCGTACCGTGGACTTCAAGAACACGGTGCTGATCTTCACCTCGAACCTCGGGACCTCCGATATCTCGAAGGCCGTGGGTCTGGGCTTCACCCAGAGCAATGCCGAGGGCTCGAACTACGAGCGGATGAAGCTCAAGGTCAACGACGAGCTGAAGAAGCACTTCCGGCCGGAGTTCCTCAACCGTATCGACGATGTGATCGTCTTCCACCAGCTCACCACCGATCAGATCGTGCAGATGGTGGATCTGATGATCGCCCGCGTCGAGCGGCAGCTGAAGAACAAGGATATGGCGATCACGCTCACCGAGAACGCCAAGAATCTGCTGGCCAAGCGTGGCTTCGACCCCGTGCTCGGTGCCCGGCCGCTGCGCCGCACCATCCAGCGTGAGATCGAGGACCAGCTCTCGGAGAAGATCCTCTTCGGCGAGATCGGCCCCGGCCAGACCGTCCAGGTCGATGTCGAGGGCTGGGACGGCGAAGGCTCCGGCGAGGACGCCCGCTTCACCTTCACCCCGAAGGCCAAGCTCACCAAGGAAGACGGCGAGAAGAAGCCCGAGGTCGTGCTCACCGGCGCGGGCGAGGGCTCGACCGAAGCCGCTTCGGGCGAGTAGCCGACAGCGCAGCAAAGGGCCTGCCCACCGGTACCACACCGGTGGGCAGGCCCTTGTCGTGTGGGTGAGAGGCCGCCTACCCGTCGCGAGACATTCCGGTCGGTGCGCGCGCGTACGGTGGGGGGCAGTTCATTCGATACGAGTCGGGGGTATCACCATGACGAATCCGGATCTGACCACGATCGCGGTCCTGCTCGACCGCTCCGGCTCCATGCAGACCATCAAATCCGATACCGAGGGCGGGCTGGCCGCCTATTTCGAGGAACAGCGGCAGGTCGAGAAAGCTGTGCGGGTCACCCTCGCGCAATTCGATACCGAGTACGAATGCGTGTATTCCAACGTCCCGATCGATCAGGTGCCCCCGCCGGTGCTGCAGCCGCGCGGTGGCACCGCGCTCTACGACGCCATCGGCACACTGGTCACCGATCTCGGTACCGAACTGGCCGCCCGGCCGGAAGCCGAGCGGCCCGGCACCGTGATCGTGGTCGTCCTCACCGACGGGCACGAGAATTCGAGCCGCGAATGGACGCATGCCGCCGTGCGGTCACTGATCGAACAACAGCAGAACGTCTACAGCTGGGATTTCCTGTTCCTCGGCGCCAATATGGACGCGGTCGAGATCGGGAGCGGTCTCGGCTTCGCCCCGCAGCAGTCCATCACCTACGGGGCGGCTCCGGCCGGTGTCGCCGGGGTCTTCCGGGCGGCAGGGGCGTATTCACGGCGTCTACAGGCCCCGGCGGGCGCACCGGACTCGGCGCGCGCGGCCGGGTTCACCGAGCAGGAGCGCCGCGACGCGAACCCGGGGTGAACCGCGGGTTCACTCGGGTGCGGCGGTCCCCGGATCCGCCGGGGCCCCGGCGGATCCGCGCGGCTCGGCGGTCACCGCTACCGGCGCCGCCGGTTCCCGAGAACCGTTGTCGCCGAACTCGTTACGAGCCCGAGGCCGCGCATCCGGGTCGATCGCGATCCGCAGTGGGCGGCTCGGTAGCCGCGCCGCGACCCGGTAGCCGCCGCTGGGTTTCGGGCCGGCGGTCAACGCGCCACCGAGAGCGTGGGTGCGCTCCCGCATGATAATGATCCCCATCCCGCGAGTGGGGCCGGCGTATTCGGGTTTACCGGTGGGACGGGTGTTGTCGACGGTGAGGTCCACGGAATCGGCGGTGTAGCGCACCGTCACAGTGGCCTCGGAGCCCGGGGCGTGGCGTACGACATTGGCCAAGGATTCCTGGACGATCTGGGTGGCCGCGTCGTCGATGGCCGCGGGCAGGGAATCGGGAGTCCCGAGGACCCGGGTGTGCACCGTCAACCCCGCCAGCCGGGGTTTGCGCAGGAGTTCGTCCAGGTCGGACATGGTGGGATCGGGCTCGCGAGGGGGTGGGGACGGCACTTGCGGGGCTGCCGGCGGGCGGCCCGTGCCTGCTCCGTTCCCTTGCGTCCGGTCGCTGCCGGGCCGGTCGCGGCGGCCGAAACCAGATCGGCGGGAACGCTTCGCACGCTCGCGCGCGCCGTTGTCCTCGGCGCCGGCCGGGTCGTGGTCGCGCGACGGCGGTGCCGGTGTGCCGGACGCGGGCTCCACCGCCTGGATCGCGTGGCGCAGTGCCTGCACATCCTCGAGCGCGTTGCGGCTGATGGTTTTGATCTCGGCGACCGTCCCCGCCGCTTTCGCGGACTTGTTCTCCACCTGCTGGAGGGCCATCCCGGCCTGCACATTGATGAGCGAGAGATTGTGCCCCACCACATCGTGTAATTCCCGGGCGATCAGCAAGCGCTCCGTGCCGACCTCGAGTTCTCGCTGCTGACGCGCTGCCGTGCGTTCGGCGGTGTCCAGGGCCTGCCGGGTCTGTGCGAGCAGGCGCCGGTGCCGCAGCACTTCGAACAGCGCCGCGGCCAGCGCAACCCAGCCCAGTAGCCCGACCATCTGCCAGCTCGTCATCGCGAACTCTCCACTGCACCACCCTATTCGCCTGTTGTGCTCGGTCGTCGGCGCACACCCGGATTTCCGGTGCCGCAATGGTATTCCGATGACGAATGCGCCGGTTCCGGGTGGGTCGGTCGGCAGCGGCGCGTGATCACCGCATCTGCGGCAGTACCCGCCCCAGCGCGGGTATGGTCCAGTGATGGTCGACCAGCAAGTGCGTGTACCGGACCTGTCCACACGGCCGTACGAACTCACCGTGGAGCGGGTGATGACCGCTTCACCCGAACTCCTCTACTTGGCGTGGACCCAGGGCTTCGATATCTGGCTCGCGGAACCGTCCGCGGTGCAGATGCGGCCCGAGGTGAACGAGCCGTTCTATTTCGAGACCCGGGAGGAGGGGAACTCCCGGCCGCATTACGGCCGCTTTCTCCGTCTGGAACCGGGCCGGCTCGTCGAATTGACCTGGGTGACCGGCGCCGGCGGTACCGAGGGCGCGGAAACGGTGGTGCGCGTCGAGTTCGTCAAACAACCCCGTGGCATTCGATTGAGGTTGCGGCACAGCGGTTTTGCCGACGAAGCGACCCGCGACCGGCATCGGGCGGCCTGGCCCGCCGTGCTGGCCCGCCTCGACGAACGAACTGCGACGAAGTAAGGGTACGAGTAGGTTCGAGTCCTGCTCGCAACGAATTGTCTTCGAAAGGATCGTGATGCCCACACGTACCGCGCGCACCGCATGGACCGGTGGTCTGCAGGACGGCTCCGGCCAGGTCGAGCTGGTCAGCTCGGGGGTCGGCAAGTACGAAGTGTCGTTCCCGAAGCGGTCGGCCGATGACGCCGACGGCACGACCAGCCCGGAGGAGCTGATCGCCGGGGCCCATTCGTCCTGCTACGCGATGGCGCTGTCGAACGAGATCGCCCAGGCCGGCGGTACCCCGCAGAGTCTCGACGTCTCGGCCGCGGTGACCCTGGGGCCCGACCCGGCAGGCGGTTTCCGGATCAGCCGGATCGCCCTGACGGTGCGCGGCCGGGTATCCGGGCTCGACGAGGCGGGATTCGCGGCGGCGGCCGCCGCGGCCAAGGCCGGATGCCCGGTCAGCAAGGCTCTGGGCGGAGTGGACGACATCACCCTGGACGCCGCCCTGGAATCCTGACGTCTGTCCCGGGCCCCGAGCCGGGGCCCGGGATCGCGAAGAGCCCTATCCGGCCCCACCGGCGCCGTGCCCGGGCCGGAACCACGCCCGGGCACTCGGTGTGTACATGGCGGGGATCGCGACGAATACCGCGCAGATATGTCCGGCGCGAGTGATCGCCAGAAAGACGGTCGCGGCGCTCATATCGGTGAACACGCCGGTGCCCGCGGCCGCGAGCATCCGAACGGGCTCCACCACCAGTGACGCGGTGCCGAGCACGCCGATGCCCACGGTGAGCAGATTCCTGGCCCAGCGTTCGCCCCGCAGCATTCGCCACGCGATACCGAGAACCACCAGATAGATCCCGGTGCGCAGCAGCCAACCGGCGGTGAGCGCGCCGATATCCGCAACGTCGCCCGGTATGCGCGCGCCGCGGACCGCGGTTTCCGCGATGCCGCAGCCCACGGCCGCCACGAGCGCGACGAAGGCGGTCGTGACGGCCGCGGGCCGCCGAGCGAGTGGGTTGTCCGGGTGGGCGAGCGCGGTGTCGTTCATACACCGAACCTGCCCGGTGCCGGCCGTTCCCCGGATCAGCCCGCGGTAGCAGCGGCCTCCGGTACCCGGGTACTGCCGCGGGTGCTCCATTCGATGAGCGCGGCGAAGGCCAGGCCGATACCCACCCACAGCGTGGTCGATACCGCCAGCGACGCGGCGCGGAACTCCCACAGCAGGGAGGCGGGGAAGTCGGTTCCCACTTCGTCGACCTCGGGCAGCACCGCGTAGCCGAGAGTGACGACGAGTACGAAACCTGCCACCGCCGCGACGAGCCGGAGGGATTCGGGCCGCGCCCGCAGTGCTTTCCAGATGGACACACCGGCCGCGACGGCCACCAGGCCCAGCAGCACCGCGGCCACCCAGAGCAACGTGCGCTCGTTGATCGTTTCCGGGTCACCGACCGCCGGTGGGTTGGCCGGATATTCGAAGAACGGTACGGCCACCACCGCGACCCAGCCGGCCAGGCCGAGCCCGAGAACCAGCCGATGGCCCGGCAGCGCGGTGAACCGCCGGGCGTAATGCGCCGCGGTCGCGACGATCGCCCCGAACGCCATCCCGGCCAGCGCAGCGGCCAGGAACTGCCCGAACTTCTGCCAAGGCCTGCTCACCACGGCTTCGTCCCCGTGCGCGTGCGCTGTCTCCCCGTGCGTATGCCCGGTGCCGGAAGCATGGGCATGCTCCGGCGCGGGCGCCGCGGCCTCCTCGATGGCGATGGCAGCCTCGACCCGGGGTTCGCCGACGAAATTACCGACGACACCCGCGAGGAGACCGGCGATCAGACCGGCGAGCAGACCACGGAGCAGCAGGGCACCGAAAGATCCACTCAATGGCACGGGACACCCAGCAGGTGGCGCCCGTCGTGCATCAACTCGTGCAGGAACATTCCGCCGCGTGAGATGGCGCCCTGGTCGAATCCGACCAGATAGAGCGTCAACAGGGCCAGCGCAACGACGCCTACGGTGACGAGCACTGTCGCCGCCGTATCGGCAGCCCTGCTCGGGACATGGGTTATGGCCATGGTGGTCCTCCTCATCCGGATGCTCGCGTCCGGTTCGCGAGTTGCGCGCAGGTGCGGGTGTCTGACTCTGCCCACCCGTTCCGGCGTGGACATCACAGTGGCGCGACCGCTCCGGGTTTTCACCGGATTACCGCATCACCTCCGCTTTTCACCTCGAACTTTGACACCGGCTGTCGCCGGTCGTCAATATGCCCGCGAGAAAGCACTGGCCACGCCGCCGGCGTGGCCAGTGTGCGCGGACCGGATCAGGAGGCGGGCTTACCCGCTACGTCGAGTACGACCTCGAACTCCAGCAGCGAGGCACCGGTGGCGACCGGCTTGTTCTGCTGTCCGGCGTGTGCCTCCTTGGCGGGGCCGTCGCGCCACGCCGCGAAGGACTCCTCGGAATCCCACTGGGTGACCACGAAGTACCGATTCTCGCCGGCCGTGGGCCGCAACAATTGAAAGCCGAGGAATCCAGGGGAGTTCTCGACCGCGTGCGCGCGGTGGGCGAACCGCTTCTCCAACTCGGGGCCCGCGCCCTCGGGGACCTCGATCGCATTGATCTTCACAACAGCCATACCCTGAGCTTAGGTATCGCGGCTCCGGGTGGGACAGTGCCGCACGCCACAGCAGGGCCACTGCGCGCCGCGGGAGCGCCGCCACGCCCTGTGGAGGGATGTGAATAAACTCGGGCCGGTGTTGCACGACGAAGGTGGGACCGGGGTTCCGATACTGCTGCTGCACGGATTGATGGGCAGCGCCCGCACCTGGCAGGGCCAGGTCCGGTGGTTGCGCGACCACGGGCGGGTGTACACCTTCGACGCCGCCGGGCACGGCCGCCCCGCCCCGCCCGAACCCACCACCGACGCCCTCGTCGCCGATCTGGCCGACGCCACCGCGCGAATCGACGAGCCGATGATCGTGATCGGGCATTCGATGGGGGGCCTGCACGGCTGGGTGTTCGCGGCCACCCATCCGAACCGGGTGCGTGGGCTGGTGGTGGAGGATATGGCAGCCGATTTCACCGGCCGTACCGCCACCTACTGGGCCGCGATGGTCGAGGCCTGGCCGCAGCCTTTCGCCGATGAGGCCGCCTTGGTGGCGTATTTCGGCCCGGTCGCCGGTCGCTACTTCCGCGATTCGTTCCAGCGGGGCCCGGACGGTTACCGGTTGCACGGCGAGGTGGCCACTTTCCGGGACATCTCGGAGGAATGGGGGGTCCGGTCGTTCTGGGGGGAGTGGGGCAGGCTCACCGTGCCCACGCTGCTTATCGAGGGTGAACACACCATCACCCCGCCGGGTCAGATGCGCCGGATGGCCGAACTGCATCCCGCCGCCGAGCATGTCCAGGTTCCCGACGCCGGTCACCTGGTGCACGACGATCAGCCCGAGCGCTACCGGGCCGAGGTCGAGCGTTTTCTCGCCCGCGTCCGGCGCGGAGTTCCGGAAACCGCCGCCGAGATCTGAGCAAGCCCGGTCGCGGGCGCGCTTCAGCCCTCGCCGGCCAGGGCGAACCGTCCGTCGTCGGTCTGTTCGATCAACCCGTCCACCAGCAGCGAATCCAGTGCGCGGGCGCGCTGGCCGGGGTCACGGGTCCAGGCGAGGTCCAGCCGGACGCGTTCCACCGGTGCGTGCGCGGCCCGCAACACGTCGAGCAGTCGCCCTCGCGCCTGCCGGTCGGTGCCCTCGTACTTCTGTGTCCGGCGCGTCGATTCGGCCACCGGCCGGCCCGCTGTGACCCACGCGCACCGCGGCAGCGGGCAGCGGGTGCAATCCGGGGTGCGCGCGGTACACACTGTCGCGCCGAGTTCCATCAGGGCCGCCGAGAACACGGCGGCCCGGTCGATCCGGCCGGGCAGCAGTGCCTCGGTCTCCCGTAGATCGCGCGCGGCCGGATTACCGGCCTCCCGTCCGTGCACGGCCCGTGCCACCACCCGGCGGACATTCGTGTCCACCACCGGAACTCGCTGCCCGTAGGCGAAACAGGCGACCGCCCGCGCCGTGTAGGCGCCGATCCCGGGCAGTCCGAGCAGCACCTCGACATCGTCGGGCACCTGGTCACCGTGCTCGGCGGCCAAGACCTGCGCGCATTCGTGCAGGCGCAGGGCACGGCGCGGGTAGCCGAGTTTGCCCCATGCCCGCAGCACCTCGCCCGCGCTCGCCGCCGCCATGGCCGAGGGCACCGGCCAGCGCCGCACCCATTCCCGCCAGATCGGCTCCACCCGCGACACCGGCGTCTGCTGCAGCATGATCTCGCTCATCAGGATCTGCCAGGCACTCACCCCGGGCCGCCGCCACGGCAGGTCCCGGGCCGTGCGGGCGTACCAGTCGATCAGGGTGTCGGAGTCGATCGCGCCGGGGTCGATCGACACGACACCGCGCCCGCCCGGACCCGGTTTCCCGATACCTGCGCTGCTCACCCGACCCGCTCCGTTCGCCTCACCGTGCAGTTTCCCCGGTTCGGCGTGGTTGGACGCCGCGCTGTAACGGGACGGAAGCAAGCGAGCACATCAAATCGTGCAGAATGGACACCATGCCTCAGTCCAACCCGGTAAGTGCCTGGAAGTCGCTGCGCGAAGGAAACGAGCGCTTCGTGAACGGCACGCTGCTGCATCCTAGCCAGGGAGCCGCCGATCGAGCCAAGCTCGTCGCCGGCCAGCATCCGACCGCCGTGCTGTTCGGCTGCGGAGATTCCCGAGTCGCCGCGGAACTGATCTTCGATCAGGGGCTCGGCGATATGTTCGTCGTGCGCACCGCGGGCCACGTCATCGACGCGGCGGTGCTCGGGTCGATCGAATACGGAGTCGGTGTGCTCGATGTACCGCTGATCGTGGTGCTCGGGCACGACAGCTGCGGTGCGGTCAAGGCGACCCTGGAGGCGCTGGACGGCGGCGAGGTGCCCGGCGGATTCATCCGCAGCATCGTCGAGAAGGTCACGCCGTCGATGCTGATCGGGCGCCGCGAGGGGCTCGAATCGGTGGACGAACTCGAAGCCCGCCACGTGGTGGAGACCAGCAGCCTGCTGATGGAGCGGTCGATGATCGTTTCCGAGCGGGTGGCGGCCGGTAAATGCGCGATCGCCTGCGTCACCTACAAACTGGTCGACGGCCGGGCGAAGCTACATCGCGTGGTCGGCAATATCGGGGAAACGGTCTGACCCGTGGCCGGCTGTCGGCGCCACCTTCGGGTGTGCCGTTGACGACCGCTGCCGCCCGCTGCGCTTACCGTTGACACGTGTTGGAACCGACAGGACCGTTACCGCCGGAGATCTACTGGCGGCGCCGTGTGTTCGCCGTCGGCGCGCTCGTGGTCGCGCTCGCGGTGGTGATCTGGCTGGCCGTCACCGTCTCCCGGGGCGGTGACGCGCCCGATGCCGCCGCGGCGGCATCGATCTCCGAGACCACCGAGCCCGGCCCCGGGCCGGCCGCGTCGTCCACCACCACGGCTACCGGCACGCGTACGTCCGGCACGGTATCCGGTACGCGCAGTACCGAACCCACCCCGGCGGCCTCGGGCCAATGTGCCGACCAGTCACTGGCCATCAAGGTATCGGTGGGGCAGCCCACCTACCAGGTGGGTGAGGAACCGGTATTCGGCATCGTGATCACCAATATCTCCGGTGCGCCGTGCACCCGGGACATGGGATCCGGGCTGCAGCGTGTCTCCGTGCACTCGCTCGACGGTGGGCGGCAACTATGGGCGAGCACGGATTGTTTTCCCGACGGCGATCCGGATGTGCGCACCCTCGACCGCGGTGAGCAGGCCGCGTTCACAGTGACCTGGACGGGCGCGACCTCGCAGCCGGAATGCGCGGGGGAGCGGGTGCAGGTACCCGCGGGCGCCTACAACGTGGTGGCGCAAATGGGTTCGGTGCGCAGCGCGCCCGAACCCTTCAATATCGCCTGAGCGGAGTCACTTCTTCGTCAGGCCGGCCAACCGCAGGGCGCCGCGCAGGCTGGAAGCCTCGTGCAGGGTCATCGGTGTGGCCTTACCGTCGGTGCCCGGCGGGACCACCGCGGTGGTGAACCCGAGTCGTTCGGCCTCGGCGAGCCGGCGGGTCACCGAGGTGATCCGCCGGACCTCCCCGGCCAGCCCCACTTCGCCGAGGATCACCCAACCGGGCGGCAGCGCCGTATCCCGGGCCGCGCTGGCGATGGCGAGCGCGACGGCGAGGTCCGCGGCGGGCTCGGTGAGCCGCATACCGCCGACGGTGGCCGCGTAGATGTCCTGTTTGCCGACATAGAGACCGCACCGGCTCTGCAGCACCGCCAGCACCATGGCCACCCGGTTGTAATCCAGTCCGCTGACGGCCCGCCGGGGCGCCGGCGCCTGCGTTTCCACCGTGAGCCCCTGTACCTCGCCCACCAGCGGTCGCTTCCCGTCCATCGCGACGGTGACCGCCGTACCCGGCACCGAATCCGCACGATGATGCAGAAACAGGCCGGAAGGGTCTGTCACACAAGCGATTCCGTCGTCATGAAGTTCGAAACAGCCCACCTCGTCCGCGCTGCCGAACCGGTTCTTGATTCCGCGCACCATCCGCAAGGTGGTGTTCTTGTCGCCCTCGAACTGCAACACCACATCGACCAGATGTTCCAGCGTGCGCGGACCGGCGACCGCGCCGTCCTTGGTGACATGTCCCACCAGCAGGACGGCGATACCGCTCGCCTTCGCCAGCGACGTCAGCGCCGCGGTCACCGCGCGTACCTGGGTGACACCGCCGATCACACCGTCGGTATCGGCGGCCAGCATCGTCTGTACCGAATCGACCACCAGCAGTGTTGGTTTCACCTGATCGACATGTCCGAGCACCACCGAGAGATCGGATTCGGCGGCCAGATACACCCGGTCGTGCACCGCACCCGTCCGGTCGGCACGTAAGCGCACCTGTCCCGCCGACTCCTCCGCGGTGACATAGAGCGCCCGCTCGTCGCGCTGCCGTGCCCAGCGATGCGCGACCTCGAGCAGCAATGTCGATTTGCCCACTCCCGGCTCACCGGACAGCAATACCACCGACCCCGCGACGATCCCGCCGCCCAGCACCCGGTCCAGCTCGGACACCCCCGTGGGCCGCGCCGTGGTCGTCTGCGAATCGATCCGGGAAATCGGCGCCGCGGCAGTAGTCGGGAGCATCGCCTTACGCCCCGGCCCCGCCGCCGCGGCCGCCACGGGCATCGCCTCGTCCACGGTCCCCCAGGACCCGCAACCGGGACACTTACCGACCCATTTGGCGACCTCGTGCGCGCACTCCGAACACCGATAGACGGCTCTGTTCTTGGTCACTGCCACAGCCGCACCCTACGCAGGTGCGCCGACAGTGTTTATTTGCGCGCCGAAGGCGGCGCTAAAAAACACAGCACCTCCACGAGCAAGCCCACACCTCCACCTTCGCGAATCGAGCTCGCCCCGTGGACGTGGAGCGTGCCTCCTCGATCGGTCGGTGCCGGAAGCCGAGGGCCTCGACCCCTGGAGGTCGGCATCGGCGGCCGGAAAACTCAGTGGCCGCCCGCCGTGCCCGTGGTGCTCTTGGAGAGTTCCGACTCGTGCCGAGAAGCTTCTACACCGGCGTCGACCGGGACCTGGACCACGACGTTCCCGTTGTTCTTGAAGTTGAAGGTGACGTCGTATGCGAGGCCCGGGATGATGTCCTTGGTGAGACCGGTGATCTCGATGCGGGCCGCTGTGGTCTCGCCGCCTTCGGTTTTGATCGTTTCGCCGCTGGTGTGGGTTTCCGCGCCGGCCTGCGGGGTGGAGACCACGACCGTCTCGGAGGGGGCGATCTCGAGCTTGTCGCCTTGGCTCGGGGTGATCTGGACGGTCCCGAGGTCGGTGGTGACGCCGGTGAGTTCGTCGGTGCCCACCGCGCCCGTGTTCACGATCGACAGCGCGAGTGCGGCCTTGCCGCCGGCGGTGTGGGTGGCGGTGCCGTTGCCGGGGAACACGATGTGCACGTTGCGCAGGGCGATATCGCCGGCGTTGGCCGTATTGCCGTTGATGGCGGCCGCCTGTACGGCGGTCTGGGAGATCTGGCCGGCGCCGCAGCCGGACAGGACGAGCGCCGCACCGGCGGCGAGCGCGGCGGCCGCCACCATGCGGCGCCGCCGGGTCGGGACCGGGCCAGCGGCAGTCACAGCAGTCAGGGCAGTCACGGGTTGTCCTCCATGTCCGAGTGGGCGCACTCCAACTAGGCACTGTAGTAGTTGGGTTCGGGCCTGGGGCGCACCGGGCGGTGTCAGGGGGGATTACATGGCGCGCGATGTGTGATTTGCCGCACGTCAGGGTGTGTCCGGTGGGTCGCGGATCATAGTCTCGGCACCGCCCCCGTGTGCGTCCTGGAACGGCTTACCGGCCGGGTGCCGCGTATATCCCGGCGCGTCGCGCTGACCGGTAACGATCGGGCTTTCGCGACCCGCTTGCGTGACCAAGCGGAGTGGGTTTTCATATGCCCTCGGAAGGCCCGTGCCCGACACCCGTTCGGGCACAACGTGATGCACACCAAACTCGTCCTGTCAAGCCCCAGTACCTGGTCGTTGTGGCCCTGACCTGCGCAGTTGATCGCGCCGTTATCGAGTCGCGTGTTAAACTGTGAACATCGAAAGGGGCACGGGACACATGATTTTTAAGGTCGGAGATACCGTCGTTTATCCCCATCATGGGGCGGCTTTGATCGAAGCTATCGAGACCCGCACCATCAAGGGTGAGCAGAAAGAGTATCTGGTCCTGAAGGTCGCACAGGGTGACCTCACTGTTCGGGTTCCCGCGGAAAACGCGGAATATGTCGGCGTCCGCGATGTAGTGGGCCAGGAAGGTCTGGATCGGGTCTTCCAGGTGCTGCGTGCGCCACATACGGAAGAGCCCACGAACTGGTCCCGCCGTTACAAGGCCAACCTCGAGAAGCTCGCCTCCGGCGATGTGAACAAGGTGGCCGAGGTCGTTCGCGACCTGTGGCGCCGGGAACAGGATCGTGGTCTGTCCGCGGGCGAGAAGCGGATGCTGGCCAAGGCTCGGCAGATCCTCGTCGGGGAGCTCGCGCTCGCCGAGGGCACCGATGACGGCAAGGCCGAGACGCTTCTCGACGAGGTTCTCGCCGCGGCTTCCTGATCGTGCACAAAACAGACGGTCCCGGCCGCGTCGCCGGTCCCGTCACCGCACTGGTTCCTGCCGCCGGTCGTGGCGTGCGCTTGGGTGCAGATGAACCCAAAGCGTTCGTCCCGATCGGCGGCACACCCATGCTCACACTGGCTGTGAACGGGCTGGTGGCTGCCGCGGTCGTCGACGAGATCATTGTGATGGTGCCCGCCGAACACGTCGACCGGACGGCAGCTCTCCTACCCTCCGATGCTCCGGTAAGGATCGTGGTCGGCGGAGCCGAGCGCACCGATTCGGTACGCGCCGGTCTCGCCGCTGCCGGTGATACGGCGTTCTTCCTGGTGCACGACGCGGCCCGCGCGCTCACTCCCCCCGCGCTGATCGCCCGGGTGGTGGACGAGCTGCGCGCCGGTCATTCCGCGGTAGTGCCCGCGCTGCCGGTGGTGGACACCGTGAAGACCGTCGATTCCGGCGGGAATGTCACCGGCACGCCGGATCGTGGCGCCTTGCGGGCCATTCAGACTCCGCAGGGGTTCGCCGCGGGGGCACTGCGTGCCGCGTACGCCGACGCGGGCTCGGCGACCGATGACGCCGGCCTGGTGGAGCGGCTGGGCGTCGGGGTGCGTACCGTCACCGGTGACCCGCTGGCCTTCAAGATCACCACCCCGTTCGACCTGCGCCTGGCCGAATCCCTGCTCACCGCGCGCCCGGCGGTGACGTCGTGCTGAACGTGCGAGTGGGGATCGGCACCGATGTGCATCCGATCGAACCGGGTCGTCCCTGCTGGATGGCCGGTTTGCTGTTCGACGGCGAGGACGGTTGCGCGGGACACTCCGACGGTGACGTCGCCGCGCACGCCCTCTGCGACGCCCTGTTGTCCGCGGCGGGCCTGGGGGATGTGGGCTCGGTCTTCGGCACCGGCCGGCCGGAATGGGCCGGGGTTTCCGGGGCCGCCATGCTGAAGGAAGTGCGGCGACTGCTCGACGACGCCGCATACGAGGTCGTCAACGCCGCCGTTCAGGTGATCGGTAACCGACCGCGGATCGGTCCGCGCCGCGCCGAGGCCCAGCAGGTGCTGGGCGATCTGCTGGACGCGCCCGTATCGGTTTCCGGCACGACCAGTGACGGCCTGGGCCTCACCGGGCGTGGTGAGGGGATCGCCGCGGTCGCCACCGCGCTGCTGCACTGTCCGGGGCGGCCGAGTGGACAGCCCGGAGACGGTGGCGAGGTGCGACCGGCATAGGGCCCGCGAGGCCGCCCGCTCAGTTCTGTGGCCCGGCGCCGGGGCCGAGCCGGTCTCTCCGGTGATCGGTTCGAGCCGGTGAGCCGCTCACCGCGACAACTGCCGACCGTGAACCCGCGGTAGTGGAATACCGAAGTTCCCACGCGCGGCCGAGCCGACTGCCGGTGCACCCGGCCGCACCGCTACCCTGCCCATATCCCCCTGCACCAATTCCGAGTGCAATCCATAAACGAAACTAGGATCGACGCCGTGACGCTGCGCCTGTTCGACACCGAGAAACGGACCCTGCGTGATTTCACGCCGCTGGTACCCGGCCACGCCTCGGTGTACCTGTGTGGGGCGACCGTGCAGGGGCTACCCCATATCGGTCATGTACGCAGCGGGGTCGCCTTCGACATTCTGCGCCGGTGGCTGACGGCCAACGGTTCGGATGTGGCGTTCATCCGCAATGTCACCGATATCGAGGACAAGATCCTCACCAAGGCGGCCGCGGCCGGCCGGCCCTGGTGGGAATGGGCGGCAACGCACGAGCGCGCCTTCGACCAGGCCTATCGGCAACTCGGTGTGCTGCCGCCGTCCGCCGAACCGCGCGCGACCGGCCATATCACCCAGATGGTCGAATTGATGCAGCGTCTGATCGAGCGGGGGCACGCCTACGCCTCCGAGGGCAATGTGTATTTCGATGTCCGGAGCTACCCGGATTACGGGCATCTGTCCGGGCACCGGCTCGAAGATGTGCATCAGGGCGAGAGCGCCGGCCTCGGTAAACGCGATCCTCGTGATTTCACGCTGTGGAAGGCCGCCAAACCGGGAGAGCCGACCTGGCCCTCGCCCTGGGGCCCCGGGCGGCCCGGCTGGCATCTGGAGTGCTCGGCCATGGCCGAGTTCTATCTGGGGCCGGAATTCGATATCCATTGCGGTGGAATGGACCTGGTCTTCCCGCACCACGAGAACGAAATCGCGCAGTCCAAGGCGGCCGGGGACGGTTTCGCCCGGTACTGGTTGCACAACGGCTGGGTCACCATGGGCGGCGAGAAGATGTCGAAATCGCTCGGCAATGTGCTGTCCATTCCGAATGTGCTGAAATCGGTGCGCGCGGTGGAATTACGCTTCTACCTGGGCAGTGCGCACTACCGGTCGATGCTGGAATATTCGGACAAGGCGTTGCACGATGCCGCCCAGTCCTATCAGCGGATCGAAGCGTTCGTGCAGCGAGTGGCCGAACGCGGCGGGGATATTCCGATGAGTAAATGGACCGACGGATTCGCCGCCGCGCTCGACGACGATCTCGGCGTGCCGAAGGCGCTCGCCGAGATCCACCACGGCGTGCACGAAGGCAACCGCGCCCTCGACGCCGGCGTGCTCGACACCGCCCGGGAACACGCCGGGCAGATCCGGGCCATGCTCGATGTCCTGGGCGTGGACCCCCTCGACCCGCACTGGCACAGCGCTGCCGATCATTCGGCCGCCGACGCCGCCCTCGACGTGCTGGTGGGCGCCGAACTGGAACGGCGGCAGCAGGCCCGGGCGGCCAAGGATTGGGCGACCGCCGATGCGGTCCGCGATCGGCTGCAGGCGGCCGGAATCGAAGTAACCGATACACCCAACGGTGCCGAATGGTCGCTGGGCGCACCTACCCCTGGAAAGGCGGGCTGATGGCCGGCAACTCACAACGTCGCGGTGCGATTCGTAAAGGTGGCACCAAGAAGGGTGCCGTGGTCGGGTCCGGCGGCCAGCGGCGTCGCGGGCTGGAGGGCCGCGGGCCGACGCCACCGGCCGAACAGCGCACCAAACATCCGGCGGCACGTCGCTCGGCGGCGAAAGCCAAAGCCGCGCAGAACAATCCGCCCGGTCGCGGGCGTCCGGCCGGTCGGCGCAGCGAGGACGGCCCCGAGCTGGTGCTGGGCCGCAATCCCGTGGTGGAGTGTCTGCGGGCCGGGGTTCCGGCCAGCGCCCTGTACGTGGCGGTGGGTACCGAGAACGACGAGCGGCTCACCGAGAGCGTCCGCCTCGCCGCCGATACCGGTATCTCCATTCTCGAGGTGCCGCGGACCGATCTGGACCGGATGAGCTCCAACGGGCTGCACCAGGGCCTGGCGCTGCAGGTGCCGCCCTACCGGTACGCCCACCCCGACGACCTGCTGGCCCGGGCCAGGGAATCCGCCGAACCGGCACTGCTGGTGGCGCTGGACAATATCTCCGATCCGCGCAACCTCGGCGCCGTCGTCCGCTCGGTCGCCGCTTTCGGCGGTCACGGTGTGGTGATCCCGCAGCGCCGCAGCGCCAGCGTGACCGCGGTCGCGTGGCGCACCAGCGCCGGCGCCGCGGCCCGGCTTCCGGTCGCCCGTGCCACCAATCTCACCCGCACGCTGAAGGATTGGGCCACCACCGGTGTTCAGATCGTGGGCCTGGACGCCGGCGGCGATCTGTCCCTGGACGATTTCGACGCCACCGCCCCGACGGTGATCGTCGTCGGCTCGGAAGGCAAGGGGCTGTCGCGGCTGGTCCGTGAGACCTGTGACTCGGTCCTGAGCATCCCGATGGCGGGCCCGGTGGAATCGCTGAACGCTTCCGTCGCCGCGGGTGTTGTACTGGCCGAAACCGCCCGGCAGCGCCGCGCCTGAACGTCCGATCACGGCGTCTCGTCCGCCCCGGTCGACGGGTCGGCAGGCCGCTGCCGCGGCGCGGTGATCGGGCGTGTCGAGGATGTCAGCGGCCGGTTCGGGAGTGAATCCGCCGCGCCCGGACCGCAAATCCGGCACCGCACCGTAGAATTCGTCATGTGGTGATACCCAACGCGCCCATCGGTAAGCCGGTAGAGCACCCGCATGCGACAGCGGTGCTGTTCCTCGGTGCGCTCAGCGTGCTGTGTTGCGGGCTGACCGGACCGGTGGCCTGGGCGATGGGTAAACGCGCACTCGATCAGATCGAGGAGTCCGGCGGCGCCTACGGTGGCCACACACAGGTTGTCGTCGGATTCATCCTGGGCGTCATCGGCACCATCCTCATGGTCGTGATGGCGGTGCTGTTCCTGGTGGTGCTGCTCGGCGGCGGCTGAGCGGCGTCAGTCCAGGCTCTGCTGCCCGGACCATTTCGTTCGCGCCCAGCTCGGCCATTCGTCATTGATCGAGCCGGACCACGAGGGCTGGCGGCGCTCCCGGAAGGCCACCATCGCCTCTCCGGCATCCCGGCCCTCGGCGATGTGCTCGTTCAGATCGGCTTCGAGCCGCGCAACCACGTCGGGTTCCAGTCCGACCCCCTCCCACAGCAGCCGTTTGGACAGCGCGGCGCTCAACGGGGCCGAGCCGCCCGCGATATCGTGGGCCACCGCCATCGCGGTCGGCACCACCTCCGCCGCCGGCAGGCAGGCATTGGCCAAGCCCATGGCCCGGGCTTCCGCCCCGTCGAAGGTACGGCCGGTGAGCAGGATATCGGCGGCATTGGCCAGCCCCACCAGCCGCGGCAGCGTCCAGTGCACATAGCCGTCGGCGAGCACCCCGCGCCGGACCTGGCTGAGCGCGTAGACCGCGTCGTCGGCCAGGTAGCGCAGATCGCACTGCAGGGCCAGCGCCAGCCCCGCACCCACCGCATGCCCGTTTACCGCCGCGATCACCGGCTTGCGCACCCGGAACGGCGGCGGGTCGATACTCGCGCTCACCTCGCCCACCCGGTCCGACAGATCGGCGCCGGCGCAGAAAGCGGGCGGGGTGCCGGTGATCACCACGACCCGGATGGCGTCGTCCGCGTCACACCGTTTCAGCGCGGCTCCCAGCGCCTCGGTCATCGCAGGATTGAAGGCGTTCTGTTTCGCCGGCCGATTCAACGTCAGGACGGCGATGCCCGTTGAGACATCGACGAGCAATTCCGAACTCATGGCCTGGATGGTAGCTGTGTTCAGGGCGCTCCGGGGCGCGCGGGGTTGAGCTTGCGGGCTGGTCCGCAAAGGTGAGATATGTGGGCTTGCTCAACCGGCGCGCCGAAAACACAGCACCCCCACGAGCAAGGCGCGCCGAGATTACCGCAGTACTTTGCGGCCGATGGCGTATTTGTGGACCTCGGTGGGGCCGTCGTAGAGGCGGAAGGGGCGCATATCGCGGAAGATCATCTCGACCACCGTTTCGTCGCTGACACCGATACCGCCCAGGATCTGGACGCAGCGGTCGGCGACCTTGAACAGTTCCTCGGAGACGAACGATTTCGCCATCGAGCTCTCGTGACGGGCCTTCTCGCCCTGGTCCATGAGCCAGCAGGTGTGCCAGATGGTCAGCCGGCACTGGTGCAGCGCGATCTCGTTGTCGGCGATCATGAACGAGACGCCCTGGTGTTCGCCGAGGGTCTTGCCGAAGGCGGTGCGGGTTTTGGCGTGGTCGATGGCGATGCTCTGGGCGCGTTCGGCGGCGCCGAGCCAGCGCATGCAGTGGGTGAGGCGGGCGGGGGCCAGGCGCAGCTGGGCGTAGCGCAGTGCCTGGCCTGCTTCGCCGAGCAGTGCCGACTTCGGGAGGGCGAGGTTGTCGAAGCGGACCACGCAGTGCCCGGCCACGTAGTTGCGGTCCATGGTGTTCATGGTGCGTTCGATGACGATGCCCGGCCGGTCGTCGTCGGTGAGGAAGAGGGTGGGGCCGGCGGGGAGGTGGGGGTTATCGCCGAGCAGCGCCATGATGATCCAGGTCTTGGCGCCGTTGGCACCGGTGATCAGCCATTTGCGGCCTTCGATGACGAAGTTCTCGCCGTCGAAGGTGGCGGTGGTGGCGAGCTGGCCGGGGTCGGAGCCGGCGCCGTCGGGTTCGGTCATGGCGAATACCGAGCGCTGATGCCCGTCGATGACCGGCCGGAGGTAGCGCTCGGTCTGCGCGGGGTTCGCGATCTTGGAGAGCAAGAACATATTGCCCTCGTCCGGAGCGGCACAGTTCATGGCGACCGGGCCCAGCGTCGACCAACCGGCGGCTTCGTAGAGCACGGCCTGCTCCACGTGGGTGAGGCCGCGGCCACCGAGTGCGGTGGGGGCCTGGATGGTCAGCAGTTTCTCGGCGCGGGCGAGTTCCACGAGTTCCTGGCGGAGTTCGTCGGTGGGGCCGTGGGAGGTGAGTCGCGGGTCGCGCTCGTAGGGCACGATCTTGTCTGCGACGAATGCGCGGACCCGGTCACGTTCGGCGGCGAGCTCGGCGGGAATCGTGAAGTCGATCATGTGGTCACCTTCGTCCGGGGGCGTTGAGGACGAGCATACGAAACTTTGCCGCCCGGACTGAAGGCACCTGCCCGCAGGTATTCAGCGGACCCGGGCGACCTGCCGCTGCCGTGCCCCGATCACCCGGCAGACCAGGTAGATCACGAACGAGATCGTGGTGACGAAGGTCGAGACCGGCGCCCCCGGCGCCAGCGACAGCAGGATGCCGCCCACCGCGGCGATCTCGGCGAAGATCACCGCAAGCACGGTGGCGCGCACCGGGTCGGCGGTCAGCTGCGCGGCCGCGGCCGCCGGGGTGATCAGCAGTGCGAGCACCAGGAGGGCGCCGACGATCTGGACACCGAAGGCCGCCGTGATCCCGAGCATCACCGCGAACAGGATGGACAGCGCCCGCACCGGCACACCCCGGGCCACCGCGACCTCCGGATCGGTGCTGGCGAACAGCAGCGGGCGGTAGACCACGGCCAGTACGGCGAGCACCGCGGCGGTGCAGGTGGCCAGTAGCGTCAGCCCACCGAAACCGACGCTCACGACCTGCCCGGTCAGCAGCGAGAATTTCGACCCCGCGCGTTCGGGACCGAGCCACAGGAACAGCACCGACAGGCCGAGCCCGAACGACAGCACCACCGCGATCACCGAATCGCGCTCTCTGGCCCGGGTGCCGAGCACCCCGAACAGCACGGCCGCCACCACCGAACCCACGATCGCCCCGAGCCCGACGCCCGCGCCGACCAGCAGCGCGGCGGCCGCACCGGTCAGCGAGAGCTCGCTGGTGCCGTGTACCGCGAACGACATCTGCCGGCTGATGATCAGCGGGCCGATCACCCCGGCGAGCAGCCCGAGCAGGGCCGCCGCGACAACGGCCTGCTGGACGAAGTCGTAGCCGAGCAGGTGCGCGGTGGTCTGGATGTCGAAGATCTCGCCCAGTACCTCGGAGAGCTTGTCCATCTATCCGTTCGCCTGTCCCGATCGCTGGGTGAGTTCGGCCAAGGGGTCACCGGAGTGCGGGGTCCCCGGCTCACCGTGGCAGTGGGCGCCGGCGGTGCCGAGGGCGTCCATGGTGTCGCCGGTGCCGACCACCACCAGCCTGCCCCGGACGTGCAGCACGTCGACCTCGGTCTGGTACAGCTCCGAGAGCACCGCGGAGGTCATGACCTCGTCCGGGGTGCCGATCCGGAACTTCCCGCCGACCAGGTAGAGGACGCGGTCCACCAGCGGCAGGATCGGGTTGATCTCGTGGGTGACGAACAGTACCGATGTGCCGTGGCGGCGGCGCCGGGCGTCGATCAGCCCGGAGACCAGCTGCTGGCTGGCCAGGTCGAGGCTCAGCAATGGTTCGTCGCAGAGCAGTACCGCGGGATCGCCGACCAGCGCCTGCGCCACCCGCAATCGCTGCTGTTCGCCACCGGACATGCTTTCCAGCGGGGCCTTGGCGAACCTCTCCGCACCGACATCGGCGATCGCGGCGGCGACCTTGCGCCGGCGCTCGGCGCGCGCTCGCAGGCCCAGCCCCCAGCGGTGTCCGTCCACGCCGAGACCGACCAGATCGACACCGCGTAACTGCACGCCCGCGTCGATGGTGCGCTGCTGCGGTATGTAACCGATATCCGGGTGGCCCGCGCGCGGCGCGGCACCGGCGATCCGGGCACTGCCCGAACTCAGGGCGAGCTGGCCGAGCAGGACCCGGAGTAGGGACGTCTTTCCGGAGCCGTTGGGTCCGAGCACCGCGATGAACTCACCCCGGGCGACGCTGAGGTCCAGTTCCCGCCACAGGACGCGGTCGCCGAACGCCAGGGTGGCCGATTCGAGCCGGACGGCGGGTTCCGGCATGGGCGGAGTGGAGTCGTCGGAGCGCTCGGCCGCGACGCTGCCGTCACCGGCCGTCGTGGCGCGGTGCGTCGTCGAGGCGATATCGCTGCTCATATCGATCCATCCGTTCCTCGGGTGCCGTCAGCCGATGGAGTCGGCCAGCGCCTGGGCGTTCTGCGTCTGCCACGTTACGAAATCCATTCCGGACGGCAGGGTTTCGGTCACCTCTACCACCGGAATACCAGCGGCGACGGCGGCATCGCGCAGATCCCGGCCCACTTTGTCCTCGGTCTGCACGTTGTAGACCAGGACCGCGACCTGCTTGCCGGTGATCAGATCGCGGGTGGCGGCGACCGCGGCGGGCGACGGATCGGTCTCCTGCTCGATCGCCTCCTGGTAGTCCCGAGGCGTCCGGTCGACGGTACCGGCATCCTGCAGTAGGTAGTACGCCAGCGGTTCGGTCTGCAGGACCGGGATACCGGGGCGGTCGGCGGCGATCGCGTCGGTACTCGCGCCGACCTGTGCCAGTCGGTCGGCGAACTGCGCCGCCCGGTCGGTGTAGGCCTGGGCGTGCGCGGGATCGATCTCGGCGAGCCGGTCGCCGATCTGCCCGGCGACCAGGGCGACGGTTTCCATGTCGTACCAGACGTGCTCGTTCGAATCGTCCCGGATCGCCTCGTCCCGGGCCGCGACCGCCTCGACGGTGCGCTTGCCGCGGCCCTCGATCGCCTTCGCGACGAACTCGTCGTAGTGGCCACCGTTGTACACGACCAGATCGGCATCGCTGAGCTGCGCGGATTCCGATGCCGAGGTCTCGTGGGAATGCGGGTCGACGGAGGGGTCGGAGATGATCGCGGAGACGTCGGCATCGGGCCCCGCGACGGTGCTCGCGATATCGGCCCAGACATTGGTCGAAGCGACCACCGACGGTTTGCCGGAATCGGAGCCGGCCCCGCCGCAGGCGGTGAGTGCCGCGGCCGCCGCCACCCCCACGGCGATGATCAGAGCGCTACGGGCATAGTGAGGTGACACGGCAAATACCTACCAGGGTTAATGGAAATCGTTTCCGTTTTACTTTAGCAGCCCTGGTGGGAGGCTCTGAACCGACCGCCCAGTTCTAACAGCATGTTCGCCCCGCTCAACCAACCCAGCACCCATGAAAACGGCGGACCGCAACCCACGGCCCGCCGTCCTCGCTCACCCTGGCGATGAACCCTATTTCCCCAGCAGCTGCGCGCAGCGCAGCAGGCCCAGGTGGCTGTATGCCTGGGGATGGTTGCCCAGGGACCGTTCGGCGACCGGGTCGTATTCCTCGCTGAGCAGCCCGGTGGGCCCGGCCACATCCACCAGCTGCGCGAACAGCGCTTCGGCGTCGGACCGTTTGCCGATCAGCAGGTACGCCTCCACCAGCCAGGCGGCGCACAGATGGAACCCACCTTCGCCGCCGGGCAGGCCGTCGTCGTGGTGGTAGCGGTACACCGTGGATCCGCTGCGCAGTTCGGCTTCGGTGGCCACCACCGTCGCGGCGAACCGCGGGTCACCGGGATCGATCAGGCCGCTGAGTCCGATGTGCAGGGTCGCCGCGTCGAGGTCGATGCCGTCGTAGGCGGCGGTGTAGGACTGGACTTCGTCGTTCCAGCCCTTGGCCTTGACCTCCGCGGCGATGGTGTCGCGCAGCGGCGCCCAGTCGCTGTCCACGGGGCGGTCGAACTTCTCCGCCAGAGTCAGCGCCCGGTCGATCGTGAGCCAGCCCATCACCTTCGAGTAGACGTGGTGGCGGGGGTTGCCGCGGATTTCCCAGATGCCGTGGTCGGGTTCGGTCCAGCGGCGCTGTACCGCCGAGACCATGGCATGCACGAGTTCCCAGTCGGCGTCGGGCAGCACCTTGCGCGGATCGGTGGTGCCCTGCTTCTCCCGGGCGTGGGCCAGACTGGTGATGAGGTCCACGATCGGGCCGAAGACGTCCAGCTGGACCTGCATATTGGCCGCGTTGCCGACCCGCACCGGCCGCGAGCCGGCGTAGCCGGGCAGCTGGTCGATCACGGCCTCCGGTGGCAGGGTTTCGCCGTAGATGGTGTACAGCGGGTGCAGGCGTTCGGGGCCGGGCAGGGTTTCCAGCACCCGGTGCACCCATTCCAGATACTGTTCGGCCTCACCCAGGGAACCCAGCGAGACCAGGGCGCTGGCGGTGAGCGCGGCATCGCGCAGCCAGCAGTAGCGGTAGTCCCAGTTGCGGACGCCGCCGATATCCTCCGGCAGCGAGGTGGTGGCCGCGGCCAGGATCGATCCGGACGGCGCGTGCACCAGCCCGCGCAGGGTGAGCGCGGACCGTTTCATCAGGTCGGGCTTGAGGGCGGGCAGGTCGAGGGTCGCCGCCCATTCTTTCCAGTACAGTTCGGCGATCCGGCGCCGTTCGTCCTCACCGGTGGCGGCGGGCGTCAGATCGTGTGTGCCGCAACGCAGTTCCAGCACGATCGGGCCGTCGGACGGATCCACGACCGCGGTGGCCGAATCGTGGGCGCCGTCGCTTTGGATCTGCCACTGCACCCCGGGGGCGCGCAGCACGACCGGATCGTTGGTGCCCCAGACCCGCAGGCCGTCGGTTTCCACCTGGATGGACACCGGAACCTGGCCGAATTCCGGGCGCGGGGCGAAGGTGATCTCGGCGGGAGCCGTGCCGGTGATCACCCGGGTGAGATCGGTGCGGTCGGGGTCCACGTCATGCGGAAGATAGTCGGTGACCTGCAGTTTCGCCCAGCGGGTCTCGACGGTCATGGTGCCGTCGACATACCGCTGGGACAGGGGCAGGCCCGGCCGCTGCGGGGTGATGGAGAAATGCCCGGCGTCCATACCACCCAGCAGGTGGGCGAAGACGGCGGCCGAGTCCGGTTCCGGGTGGCAGAACCAGGTGACGGTGGCATCGGGGGTGACCAGCGCGACCGAACGCGGACTGGCCATCATGGTCAGCCGTTCGATTCGGGGCGCGCTGGCGCCGGCCAGCCAGGTGCGGCGTTCCTCGAGCAGGAAGGCCAGCGCGTGCGAGACCGCCTCGGTGCTGTCGACCCGGTATTTGGCCAGCGATTCGCCTTCGCCGACCTTGATACCGATATCGGGCCCGGTCAGCGCGCGGAACGCTTTCTCGTCGGTGACGTCGTCGCCGAAGAACACGGCCGCCGACGCGCTCTCCTGATGGCGGACCGTGCTGAGGGCCGAACCCTTGTCGGTCGGCACCACGGCCAGTTCGATCACGGCTTTGCCCTCGGTGACCTGCACGCCGACCCAGCAGGCCGGGCCCTGGCGGGCCTGGCCGAGGGCGCGGCGGCCGATCTCGGGGGTGGCGTTGCGCACGTGTAGCGCGACGCTGGCGGGTTTGGTCTCCACCGTCACGCCCGAATGGTCCGCGGCGATCTTGTTGAGGGCGGTCACCACTTCCCGTAGCAACTGCCTGGCGTCACTGTCGATGGCGTGCACGAAACCCACGTCGAATTCCGAGCCGTGGCTGCCGATCAGCTGCACCTCGACCGGTAGCCGGGAGAGTGCGGCGAGGTCACGCAGCGCTCTGCCGGATATGACCGCGGCCGTGGTGCCGGACAAACCGGCCAGCGCGCGTAATGCCCGCACGGATTCCCCGTGCGGGTACGCCTTGGCCGGATCGGAGACGATGGGAGCAAGTGTCCCGTCGTAGTCCGATGCGACGAGCAGCCGAGGGACGCGCGCGACCGTCGACAGCGCTCGGCGGAGTTCCAGTGGCAGATCCTGTGCGCTCACACATCCAACCTATTGATCGGAGTTTTCGTTAAGAGGGGGCGCGCATGACAATACTGTGTCACGTCCGCTGATCCGATTCGGCGGGAAGTGTGGGCGGGTGCCCCCCGCTCGACGTGCGGATGAAGGTGCGCCCGGCGTCGGCCGGCGCGGAATCCACGGGCCGAGCTCACCGTCGCCGGAGGCGGATTGCGAGATTTTTCCGGCTTGCGCGACACTGCAGCGAACGCCTGGATATCGCCGTGCCGCACCGGTGTCGGCGAGCCACCGGGGGCCCGGTCACCGGGTGCGGCGGTGCAGGCTTCAGGAGCGTTGACCGAGCAGGAGATCGACGGTCAGCTCGAGCCGTTCGGAGACATCGGTCGCGGAGGCGCGGCGGGTGAGCCAGGCGACCAGATTCGACAGCCACACATCGCTGATGACCCGGGCGATGGCGAGCTGGCGATCGGTGGGTTCGCCGTCGTTCATGGCCCGGGCGAACACCCGGTCCATCACCTTGCCGACCCGGTCCACCTCGGCGGCGGCCGAGGCGTCGGCGAACATGAACGCGCGGGTCATGGCCTCGGTGAGCAACGGGTCGCGCTGCATCATCCGGGTGATCTGGGAGAGCAGCGCGTGCATCCGCTCCTCCGGCGATTGACCCGCCAGCGGTTTGCGTTTGCCCTCGAACTGCTCGAACTCCCGGGCCAGCGCCGAGACCAGCAGGTGCACCTTGGACGGGAAATACCGGTACAGGGTGCCGACCGCGACATCGGCGCGTTCGGCGACCGCGCGCATCTGCACCGCGTCGTAGCCGCCTTTGGAGGCGAGCGCGAGGGTGGCGTCCAGGATCCGCTTGCGGCGTTCCCGCTGCGCGGCCGAGCTCAGTTCGTCCTCCCGCAGCGTGGTGACGGGGGCGGCTGTCGCCGCACCCGGGTCGCCGGGCTGGGAACGGGAGGGGCTGGCCATGGAGTGGACTTCCTTTCCGTGACGTGTCGCGGACGTCAGCGCGTGCGGCGATGCGGTAGGCGCGTCTCTTGACTTCCGCCCGCCGTGGATATTAGAACATGTTCTAGGTGTGGGAGTCACGCCGGAAAGGCGGTATGGACTGTGACCATCGCCACCACTGACGAGCATAAAGCCGTGCAACAGTCGATGAGCGGGTGGGCAGCAGCGGCGCAACCGATTGCAACAATGCGGGCCGACGCGACCGACTTCTGGCGTACGTACTGGACAACGCTGACCGATCTCGGGATCTTCCGGGTGGCGGTGGCCGAGGAGGCGGGCGGCGCGGGCGGATCGGTCTCCGATCTGGCCGTATTCATCGAACAGGCAGCACACGACATGGTCGGCGGCCCGCTGCTGACCACGGCGATCGCCGGCCTGGTGACCGCCGGGCGGCTGCCGGAGGAGCAGCCCTGCGGGATCGCGCTGGATACGGTCGCCGGGGACGAGACCGCGCCCGGTGGCGGACCGGCGGGGCCGGTCCTCGACGGTGCCGGAACGCTCAGCGGTAGCTGGGAATCGGTACTCGGCGCCGCGCCCGGAACCGCGGTGCTGCTGCCGGTGGACACCGCGGACGGCCGGCGCTGGTGCCTGCTCGGCCCGGATACGCCCGGACTGCAGCTCGAAGCCCTGGAACCCCTCGACCTGACCACCCCGCTGGCCCGGGTCCGCTGCACCGAGGTCCGGATCGACCCGGACGCGGTATTCACCCCCGACTACGCGGTGGAAGACCTGCTGGTCGCGCTGGTCGTGGCCGAACTGGCCGGCGTGACCGGCTGGTGCCTGACGACCGCGGTCGACTACGCGAAGGTCCGCGAGCAGTTCGGGCGGCAGATCGGGTCGTTCCAGGCGGTCAAACACATCTGCGCGTGGATGCTGTGCCGCACCGAACTCATCCGGTCGGTGGCCGCCGACGCGGCCGCCGCGGTGGACTCCGGCGGTGCCGAACTGCCGATCGCGGCCGCCATCGCGGCCGCCATCGGCCTGGATGCCGCGGTGGACACCGCGAAGGACTGCATCCAGGTACTCGGCGGGATCGGCTTCACCTGGGAACACGACGCCCACCTGTACCTGCGCCGGGCGACCGCGCTGCGCCAGCTGCTGGGCGGCGCGTCTTATTGGCGGACCCGTGTCACCGAGCTGACCCGGGCCGGTAAACGCCGCACCACTGGTGCCGACCGGGTCTTCGCCGACGCGGCGCTGGCCGGCGGTGCGACCGATACCGAGGTGGCCACCGACGAACTCGCCGCCGAGGTCGCACGTATCGCCGCGCTGCCGGCCGCGCGGCAGCGTGATGCGCTGGCCGACGCGGGGCTGATCATGCCGCACTGGCCGCAGCCCTACGGTCGCGGCGCCGATCCGATGACCGGATTGGTGATCTCGGAGGAGTTGCGCCGGGCCGGGCTGACCGTTCCCGACCTCACCATCGGCGGCTGGGCGATCCCGACCCTGCTCCAGCACGGCACCCCCGAGCAGATCGAACGGTTCGCCTGGCCGACCCTGCACGGCGAGGTGGTGTGGTGCCAGCTGTTCAGCGAACCGGGGGCCGGTTCGGATCTGGCCGCCCTGCGCACCACCGCCGAACGCACCGAGGGCGGCTGGGTGCTCAACGGCCAGAAGGTGTGGACTTCACTGGCCAAGGAGGCGAACTGGGCCATCTGCCTGGCGCGCACCGACCCGAGTGCGCCCAAACACAAGGGCATCAGTTATTTCCTGGTCGATATGCGCAGTGCCGGAGTCGATATCCGGCCGCTGGTGCAGATCACCGGCGAGGCCCGGTTCAGCGAAGTCTTCCTGGACGGGGTCTTCGTTCCCGACGGCTGCGTGGTCGGCGCGCTGGGCAACGGCTGGAAGATCGCCCGCTCCACGCTGTCGGCGGAACGGGTCGCCATGAGTGGTAACGGGATCGGGCCGGCGCTCGAGGAGCTGATCGCCAAACTCCCGGCGACCGGACGCGGGTCGGAGCTGCTGAACGATCGGCTGGGCGGTTTCGTCGCGGACGCCATCGCCGGGCTGCTGCTGGAACAGCGCGCGGCGGTCCGGATCCTGGCCGGCGCCGACCCCGGCGCGCAGAGCAGTGTGCGCAAACTCGTGGGCGTGCGGCACCGGCAGGCGGTCGCCGAGTTCGCCGTCGAGGTGGCCGGCCCGGCCGGCGCGCGGGCCACCGCGGGCACCTCGGAATTCCTGCTCACCCGCTGTCTGTCGATCGCGGGCGGAACCGAGCAGATCCTGTTGACCGTGGCAGCCGAGCGGATTCTTGGACTACCCCGCGACGCGGCCGGTTAGTTCGTGCGACGACTGGAGAGCAGAACGTGGACTTCACTCGAGACGAGGCTCAAGAGGCGGTGGCCGAGGTCGTCGTCGGACTACTGGAGCGGGAGGCGGCGCGCGACGCCGAACTCTGGCCCAAGATAACGGCTACGGGCCTGCTGTCGGTAGCGCTCCCGGAACGGTTCGGGGGCGACGATATGGGCATCGACGCCGTATCGGTGCTGCTGACCGAGCTGGCCACCGATGCCGTGGCCGCCCCGGCGCTGCCCACCCTGGGCTTCGGTGTGCTGCCGTTGCTGGGGGCGGCGCCCGAGGCGGTGGCCGCGGAGGTGTTCCCGGCGGTCGCCGAGGGCGCGGTGCTGACCGCGGCGATCAGCGAACCCGGCGCGCCCCTGACCACCGAACCCACCACCCAGGCCGAAGTGATCGGCGACAAGGTGCGGATCACCGGGTACAAGGTGGCGGTGCCGTGTGCCGATCAGGCGCGCTGGCTGCTGGTGACCACGGATTCCGGGGTCGCGGTGGTCGATTCGGACGCCCCGGGTCTGTTCCTGACCCCCTCGGCCGTATCCGGCGATCTCGCCGAATTCTCGGTGAAATTGGACGGGGTCGAGATGCCCGCCGACCGACTGCTGCCGGACGCGGGCCCGCGACTGCACCGGTTCGTGCTCGCCGCCATCGGCGCGGCGGCCGACGGTCTGCTCTCGGGTGCGGTGAAATTGACTGCCGCCCATGTGGGCACCCGGCAGCAGTTCAACCGGCCACTCGCCGAATTCCAGGCGGTGGCCCAGCAGATCGCCGATCTCTATGTGGTGTCCCGGACGCTGCATGTGGCCGCGGTCTCGGCCAACTGGGCTCTCGGACAGGACGATTCGAGTCCGGAGCGGCAGCAGCGGATCGACGACGATCTGAACGTGCTCGCCTACACTGTGGCCGCGGAACTTCCGCGTGCCATGCAGAAATGTCACCACCTGCACGGCGGTATCGGAGTGGATGTCACCCACTCGATGCATCGCTACTACTCACAGTCCAAGGACCTCGCCCGCTGGCTGGGCGGCGCCGCGTTGCGGCTCGAACGATTGGGGGCAGGGTGTTCATAGATCTGACCAGCGAACAGCGCAAACTACGCGACGACCTGCGCGCCTACTTCGCCGATCTGGTCACGCCGGAGGAGTCCGCCGCCATGGCGGTCAACCGGCACGGCGACGCCTACCGCGAGGTGGTGCGCCGGATGGGCCGCGACGGCCGGCTGGGTGTCGGCTGGCCCAAGGAGTACGGCGGCCAGGGTTTCGGCCCGGTCGAACAGCAGATCTTCTACAACGAGGCCTCCCGGGCCGATGTCCCGCTGCCGCTGGTCACCCTGTTGACCGTCGGACCGACGCTGCAGCAGTTCGGCACGCAGGAACAGAAAGAGAAGTTCCTGCCCGGGATCCTCGCCGGGGATATCCATTTCGCCATCGGATATTCCGAGCCGGAGGCCGGTACCGATCTCGCGGCATTGCGCACCAGTGCGTCCCGCGACGATTCGGGCGACTGGATAGTGAACGGTCAGAAGATCTTCACCACCGGCGCACACGAGGCCGACTACATCTGGCTGGCCTGCCGCACCGGTCCGGTGGCCGACCGGCACCGCGCGATCACCATCCTGATCGCGGATACGAAGGATCCGGGCTACTCCTGGACTCCGATCATCACCGCCGACGGCGCCCATCACACCAACGCCACCTACTTCGACAGCGTCAAAGTTCCGGCGAACATGCTGGTCGGGGAGGAGAACAAGGGCTGGCGCCTGATCACCACCCAGCTCAATCACGAGCGGGTGAGCCTGGGACCGTCGGGCAAGATCGAACAGCTCTACGACCGCGTCCGCGATTGGGCGCGGCCGCGCGGCGTGCTCGACGATCCCGACGCGCGCGCGGCACTAGGGCGTATCCATGCCATGACCCGGCTCAACGAACTGCTGAACTGGCAGGTGGCGGCCACCGCCGACGATCCGGACATCGATCCGTCGCAGGTCATCGCGGACGCTTCGGCGACCAAGATCTTCTCCACCGAATCGCTGCAGGAGGCGGGCCGGCTGGCCGAGGAGATCATCGGCCGGTTCGGCGACCCGGCCGAACCCGCGACCGCCGAGCTGATGACCTGGCTCGACCGGCGGACGAAGCAGAACCTGGTGGTGACCTTCGGCGGCGGCGTCAACGAGGTGATGCGCGAACTCGTCGCCTCCGCGGGCCTGAAACTGCCCCGCGTACCCCGCTGATTCGATGAGCCCGGCCGCGGCCCGCCACCGGCCGGCGGTCGCACCCTCTCGAACCACCCGACCCTAAGGAGCAGCGTGCCGGACACAAGTACTCCGGAAGCGATCATCGCCGCCGCGGAGCAGATCAAGGCGGCCGGGGCCAGCGCGCCGCGGCCCGGCCGTGACCCGGTGAACCAGCCGATGATCAACAACTGGGTGGAGGCGCTGGGCGACAGCAACCCCGTCTATGTCGACGAGGCGGCCGCGAAGGCCGCCGGGTTCGACGGGATCGTGGCCCCGCCCGCCATGGCCCAGGTGTGGACCATGCTGGGTTTGGGTGGCCGCCGTCCGTCCGACGATCCGATGGAGGCCACCAACGCGCTGCTCGACTCCGCCGGGTACACCTCGGTGGTCGGCACCAACTGCGAGCAGATCTACCACCGCTATGTGCGGCCCGGCGAAGAGGTGAGCATCACCAGCGCGCTGGACAGCATCAAGGGCCCGAAACGTACCGGGTTGGGCGAGGGTTTCTTCCTGACCTACCGCACCAGCTGGTACGTCGGCGACGAGCTTGTCACCGAGATGCTGTTCCGCATCCTGAAGTTCGCCCCGGGCGCGGCCGCCGCCCCGGAACCGGCACCCGCCGAACGGGTGCGGCCGCTGGTCTCCCAGGACACCGAGTTCTTCTGGGAGGGCACGAAGGCCGGCGAGCTGCGGATCCAGCGGCTTCCCGACGGCTCCCTGCGCCATCCGCCGATCCCGGCGATCTGGCAGGACAAGACCGAACCGGTCGGCTATGTGGTGTCCTCCGGGAAGGGCACGGTGTTCAGCTACGTCGTGCACCACGCACCCAAGGTGCCGGGCCGCGATCTGCCGTTCGTGGTCGCGCTGGTGGAACTCGACGAGGGGGTGCGGATGCTGGGTGAACTGCGCGGTGTCGAACCCGAGCAGGTCGAGGTCGGGCTGGCGGTCGTGGCCGGTTTCGAGAAGCTCGACGACGATACGGTGCTGCCGTTCTGGAAGGTGAACCCATGACCGCCACATTCGATCCGGCCGCGGTCCGGGTCGGTACCGAACTGCCCGAACTGTCGATCCACGCCGATCCGACGTTCGTCATCAGCACCGCACTGGCCACTCGGGATTTCCAGGACGTACACCACGATCGGGACAAGGCGGTCGAACGCGGTTCGAAGGACATCTTCGTCAACATCCTCACCGATACCGGTCTGGTGCAGCGGTTCGTGACCGACTGGTCGGGTCCGGGCACGGTCGTCAAATCCATCGCGCTGCGTCTCGGGGTGCCGCTGTACGCGTACGACACGCTGACCCTCACCGGCAAGGTCGTGGAACTCGACGGCGCGGACGTCCGGCTGGAGGTCGTCGGCAAGGACAGTCTGGGCGATCACATCGTCGCGACGGTGGTCGCGACCGTACCGGGTGCCGGAGGCGGGGCGTGAGCGCAGCCCCGACGCACAGTCGGTGTCCAGTCCGCGGAACGAGGAGCGCATGATGAATTCGGAACATCCCCTGTCCGGCCGGGCCGCCATCGCGGGGATCGGCGCCACCGATTTCTCCAAGAATTCCGGTCGCAGCGAACTGCGGCTGGCCGCCGAAGCCGTGAGCGCGGCCCTGGCCGACGCCGGGCTCACCCCGGCCGATGTCGACGGGCTGACCACCTTCACGATGGATACCAACCTGCAGGTCGCGGTCGCCCGCGCGGTCGGCATTCCGCAGTTGAAGTTCTTCAGCCATATCGGGTACGGCGGTGGCGCGGCATGCGCGACCGTGCAGCAGGCGGCGATGGCCGTGGCGACCGGGGTCGCCGATGTGGTCGTGGCGTACCGGGCGTTCAACGAGCGGTCGGTGTCCCGGTTCGGGCAGTTCTCCACCTCGCTGGCGGCCGCGCCCACGTCCTCGGGTATCGACGCCGGATGGTCGTATCCGCACGGTCTGGGTACGCCCGCCGCGCAGGTGGCGATGGTCGCCCGGCGGTACATGCACGTCTATGGCGCGACCTCCGCCGATTTCGGCCGGGTCGCGGTGGCCGACCGCAGGCACGCGGCGGTGAACCCGGACGCGTTCTTCTACAACAAGCCGATAACCCTGGAGGACCACCAGAATTCGCGCTGGATCGCCGAACCGCTGCATCTGCTGGACTGCTGTCAGGAATCCGACGGCGGTGTGGCGATCGTGGTGACCAGTGTGGAGCGGGCGCGGGATCTGCCGAACCCGGTGGCCGTGATCACCGCCGCGGCGCAGGGCAGCGGTGCCGATCAGTACGTGATGACGAGCTACTACCGCGACGCCCTGACCGGGTTGCCGGAAATGGGCCTGGTCGGCGACCAGCTGTGGGAGCAGAGCGGTTTGCGGCCCGCCGATATGCAGGCCGCGATTCTGTACGACCACTTCACCCCGTTCGTCCTCATGCAGCTGGAAGAACTCGGTTTCTGCCCGCGCGGTGAAGCCAAGGATTTCATTGCCGGCGGGGCTATCGAAATCGGCGGAAAACTCCCGATCAATACCCACGGCGGACAGTTGGGGGAGGCGTATATCCATGGAATGAACGGCATCGCCGAGGGCGTGCGCCAGTTGCGTGGGACGTCGGTCAATCAGGTCGCCGATGCGGAGAACGTTCTGGTAACCGCGGGGACCGGGGTGCCGACTTCGGGCCTGGTCCTCAGTGCGGACCGGTAGCGTAGTCGAACCCGCCTCGCTGTCCCGGCAGCCGAAAAACTCTGTCGTATAGGTTCTTCCGCCGCCTTCGGCTGCTGTTGCGGGTGGTTGCCAGGGCTGGCATGGTTCGACGATGGTGGCGAGCAATTCGGTGATCCAACTTCTGTTGGGTGCCAAGCGCGCTGTGGGCGATGCGGTGCAGACGATAAGTAGAACGTTGAGCGGACATGTCCGGAACACGTACAAGGAGGTTGACCAGGGGACCGAAATATTCCGGAGCGCGAATCGGCAGGCAACGGATCGCCTGGTATTTACACACGCGCTGGAAGATGCGAGAAACGCCGAGCTGCACGGTCGTTTCGATACCGGCCCACACGGTGCGTTTCGTATGGACGGAAACAGCGGTGCGCTGTGGAATCCGATGCGCCCGGAACCGCCATACGAGATGGTTGAACGCTATCGGGAAATGTATGAGAATACGATCCGGTTGCCGGACCGGGAGAGACGGCCGGCATTGGAAGAGATGTGGGATCAGTTCCGGGATTATCCGGTTGATTTTCACAAGTTCGACACTCTCCATCGTAACCTTGGAGAATTATCCGAACAGCTCGGCGCTCGGCCCGAGGAGGTACGCATCGTCATGCGGCATCAGCTACGGGAGTTGTTCGCGAACAAAGATATCGCCATCCGTGTCACCCCGCAGGGACTTGCCGGAGTTCTGCACCACAAACGCTTCGTCACGGCCGTAGAAATCTCACATCCGGACAGCAATGTAGTTCGCTCACGGATCGCGCTGCATGACGATTGTTTCGGATACGATCGGCGCGGATACCCACCAGAATTGCGTCCGGTTTCCGGATATGTGCGGATACTGGGTGAACAGGCATCCGGGGCACGTGACAGCGACGCGCTCGCAGTCTACGGCGATGTTCAGGTGGTTCTGAAACCCGAAGTGCTCGGACGCGCAACCGCCTGTGTCGGCGATGCCGTGACGTATAGCCATTACACGCGGCCGTCGCCACTGCTGAAACCCGACGCCTGGTCGTATGGCATCGTCCCGCATGGCGCCGCGGATACGGAATTCGGTTATCGTGCGCCGCTCGGTGTCCTGGCCGGGATCGACCGGAAATACGATTCAGCCGATTTCCTGAGGCACCAATACGTAGAAGCGCAGGTGCACGGCGGTGTCAAGATTTCCGACATAGATCATGTGATATTCCCGGGTGAGCCGTCGGGTGGGCTGGTGGAAGCATTGTCTTCGGTACGCGAAGGCGGAATACCCTGGAAGATATTACCTTTGCGGCCCGAGTGACCGTGGTAGCGCTGATTACCGCTGGACCGGTGTTACCGCTCCATGGCAGGTCCTCGGGGCGGACCGCGCCGCGTCACCCGGCTCGACGTTGTGCCGTCAACCAAGGGGTCGCCGCGCCGGGTTCACCTACCGCCCGCGGCGCGGTGCCGACTCGATTCCGGCTTCGGAAGCGAGTGGAGAGGATCTTCAGAGGTCGCTGTATCGGCGACGAGCTTGTGAGTGTTCACAGTCAGGAACAAGATGTAACTGTCGATCGCGCAATACGCAGTAGGTTTGCCGACAAGGGGCTGATAAACGTGAAAAACTCGTCATTTCATATTGCCGATTCGCTCCCGGACCGGCTGTCCGGCATGTAAGCATGTGGCTGTTCTTGGCGGTGAGCAGGTTCGAGGTATCGGGTTGGCCGGGTCGCGGGCGCTGATCGCGCGCATTGTGGCGGTGTTCGCGCTGTTGTTCGGCGCTGTCATCGCGCTGCGCGGACATATCCCGGGCATGCCGGAAAGCAGCGGTTCGGCGGGCAACGCGTCGGCCCTCACCGTGGCGTTGATGCCGGTGCTGCTCACCGTCTCGATCGTGGTGCTGCTGGCCGGCGTGATCGCCTCCCAGCACCGGCTCCCGCTGGCCCTGCCCGACCTCGACGCCGACACCGAGTCGCACTGGCGGCTGGGCCGCCTCGGCCTGGCCGTGCTGTTCCTGCTGGCCCTCGTCGGTGTCCTCGCGGCGATTGTGTTCGCCGTCTACTTCATCGGGTTCCAGCGCGTCGCCGAACCGGTTCCGGCCGCGCCGCCGGGATCTCCCGCCCCGCAGCACCCCGCGGTGCCACCCGGGACGGAGGAGGATCAACCGGTCCTGACCGGAACCGGGTTGTTCCTGGCCACGGCGGCCGCGGGCACACTGGTGGCGGTGGCGGTGACCGGTCTGGCCGTCGTCACCGTCAACACCCAGCGGCGGGAACGAGCCGAGGAACCCGATGACGGGTTGCCGGCTACCGGGGACCTGCCCACCACCGATACCGACACCCTGGTCAAAGCCGCCGAGATGGGGTTGGCCGCCATGAGCGCGGCCGGACAGGACCCGCGCGCCGCGATCATCGCCTGCTATCTGGCAATGGAACGCGGTCTGGTCTACGCGCGTGGCCTGGCCCCGCTGGCCTCGGACACACCCATGGAAGTGCTGGCGCGCGCATTCGAGCACGGGGCCTTGCACGAGGCCTCGGCCCGGGAACTGGTCGCGCTGTTCGAAGAGGCACGGTTCAGCCCGCATTCCATGCTGTCCTGGCAGCGGATGCGGGCCGAACAACTGTTGCGCGTAGCGCTCTCCGACCTGCAGAGCACCCCGGACCCGGCCGTATCGGCCGCTCCGGATCCCGGCGGCTATCCACCCGCCCTACCGCCGCATGTCGGTGCGCCGAGCGGGGTGGCGCCGAGATGAGCAGACCCTGGATCGTCGTGGCCGCGATCCTCGCGGTCGCGGGCCTCGAGGTGGCCGCGTGCCTGCGGGCCCGGGAATTCGTACTGATCGCGGCCGGGGTGCCGGTCGCGATCGCGCTGTGCTGCTTCGTCTGGGTGCTGCTGCGCCCGGAGAAGAGAGAAAAGGAACTCGCCGACGAGATGGAGAACGGGCCCGCCGAAATGCTGCGCCACTGGCATGCCCGTGCCGAAATGCTCGTCGACCGCGCCGACGGTAGCCGCGCCGACTGGGATCGGCATCTGCGACCGCTGCTGGCCAAGGAGTTCCAACTGTCCGCCGGCCTGCGGGTCAGCAAGAACCGGCGGGCGCTGGAAAACGCCGGGATCCATCTGTTCGGCGCCGAACTGTGGCGCTGGGTGGACCCGGCCGATTCGGCGCTGCGTGACCAGAACACGCCCGCGCCGGGCCGCGCGGCTCTGGACGAGATCCTGAGCCGCCTTCAGAGAATGTGAAACGGGTCGACCCATTGCGAGAAAACACATGACGATGCCCTTGGACGCGACCGTCCAACGCACCGAAGCCGTGCTCCGGGAGGTTTCCCGGGCGGTGGTCGGCAAACGCGAAGAGCTACAGCTCATCATGATCGCGATCCTGTCCGGCGGGCATGTGCTCATCGAGGATCTGCCCGGACTGGGCAAAACATTGATCGCGCGGTCGTTCGCAGCCGCCCTCGGCCTGGACTTCACCCGGGTGCAGTTCACCCCCGACCTGCTGCCCGCGGACCTGCTCGGCTCCACGATCTACGACATGTCCACCGGGCGTTTCACGTTCCGCCGCGGTCCGGTGTTCACGCATATGCTGCTCGCCGACGAGGTGAACCGCACCCCGCCGAAAACCCAGGCGGCGCTGCTGGAGGCGATGGCCGAGGGACAGGTCAGCATCGACGGTGAGACCTTCCCGCTGCCCCAGCCGTTCATCGTGCTCGCCACCGACAACCCCATCGAATACGAGGGCACCTATCCGCTGCCTGAAGCGCAGCTGGACCGGTTCGCCATCCAGTTGCGCCTGGGCTACCTGTCCGAGCAGGACGAGACCCGGATGATCCGCCGCCGTCTCGAACGCGGCGCCGTGCCGCCGCAGGTGGGCCAGGTGGTCGACGCCAAAGGCCTGCTGGAGATGCGGCACTCGGTGGAGTTCGTCTCGGTGCACCCGGACGTGGTGAGCTATGTGGTGGCGCTGGCGAGCGCTACCCGGGCCCACGCGCAGGTCGAGGTCGGTGCGAGTCCGCGCTCGGAGCTGGATCTCGTGCAGATGGCCCGCGCCCGGGCCCTGCTGAACGGCCGTGACTTCGTGGTCCCCGAAGATGTGAAGGCGCTGGCGATCCCCGCCATGGCGCACCGGATCACCCTGCGGCCGGAGATGTGGGTGCGGCGCATCCGCGGCGAGGATGTGATCAGCGAACTGCTGCGCCGCCTGCCGGTTCCCCGCGCCGCCACACCATGAGACATCGCGACGCCAGTGCCACGGTGGAGGCCCGCCTGCGCTGGCGTCCCGCCCCGTTGACCTACCTGCTGGCCATCGCCTCGGCCGTCGCGCTGCTGGTCGCGGTGGTCGCGGGCAGCTGGCAGCTGGTCGTGTTCGCCTCGCCCATGCTCGGTGTGCTGGCCAGTGCGCCCTGGCAGGTATCGCGTACCCGGATCCAGGTGGACGGTGGGGGCACCCAGCGGTGTTTCGAGAACGAGGAGGTCACGGTCACCATCGCGGCCTTCGTCGATCAGGGGCAGGCGCTGCTGCGCTGTAAACCGGTCGCGGTCGACGGGATGACGGTGACGGTGGAGGAGTCCGCGGATTCCGGGACGGCACCGGCCGGGCTGCGGTTGACCGTGTCGGCCGCGCGCTGGGGTCGGTATCCGATAAAGGTGCGGGTCAAGGCGTTGAGCCCGGCCGGGATGGCACTGGCCACCGCGACCCTGCCCGCCGGGGAGATCTACGTCTACCCGATCACCGACCCGCAGCGGATGCGGTTGCCGCGCACCGAACTTCCCGAACGGCTCGGCGTGCACCTCACCCGGCGACACGGTCCGGGCGTGGAATATGCCGATATCCGCCCCTACGCCCCCGGTGATCAGCTGCGCATCGTGAACTGGCCGGTGAGCGCCCGCCGCGGCCGCCTGTACGTGACCGAACGCCTGACCAACCGTTCCGCCGACGTCGTCGTCCTGGTGGACACCTCCCAGCAGGCGCCCGGGCCCGCCAGTGACGCGCTGGAACTTTCGGTGCGCGGGGCGGCGCAGGTGGTGCAGTCCACGCTGCAGGCCGGCGACCGCACCGCTGTCGTCTGCCTGGGGCAGTCGCCGCGCTGGCTGCGTCCCGATATCGGCCGGCGGCAGTTCTATCGCATCGTCGACACCGTGCTCGACGTCGGCGACGAGTTCATCCCCACCACCGGCACCCTGGCGCCCTACGCCGCGGTCCCGCTCGGTGCGGTCATCGTCGCGTTCACCACCCTGCTGGACACCCAGTTCGCTCTCGCACTGATCGACCTGCGCAAACGCGGGCACGTGGTGGTGGCCGTGGATGTATTGCGCGGCACCCCCTTCACCGGCGATCTGGATCCCACCATGAAGAAGATGTGGCAGCTGGAACGGATGTCGATGTACCGCGATATGAGCACGGTCGGGGTGGATATCGTCCCGTGGGCCGCTGACACCCGCCTCGACCAGACCATGCGCCTGCTGCCCCGGCACCGCCGGATGATCCGGGTACGCCGATGATCAAATTCCTGGCGCATCTGTCCGGCACGCTGCTGGTGCTGCTGGTCGCCCTGATCCAGCCGTGGGCGGCCCCGGCCACGATTGTGCTGGTGGTGCTCGGCTGGTGGTGGCGCTGGGCGGCAGTCGGCGCGGTGCTGCTGGTGATCGGGGTCCTCGCGCTCTCCGACACCGGCCTGGTCGCGGCGGCCGCGGCGGGGCTGGTGGCCACCGCCTATCTGCTGAACATCGCGACCGTCACAGCGCCGCGCGGGGTCGTGCCGACCACCCTGCCATCGGTCGTTGGGGCGGTCCTGTGGACGGCGGCGGCCGGGTCCGCCGCGCTGCTTCCGATCGAATTGGTGTGGGCGCCGGTGGTCGCTCCGGTGCTGGTGATCCTGTTGTCGTCGATCCTCACCTACAGCATCACCACAGCGCGCCGACGGCCACCCGCGGTATCCCCGCCGGGTCCGGCGGCGGACACGAGCGATCAACCGGGAACTCGCGCCGACCGGTGAGAAGAGTGTGGATTCGGCCCCCGCCCCTTCTCAAGATATAGCGCACCCCGGGGCTTGCCGCAAGGCCCCGGTCATGCCGCATACTCGCTGGCCTAGCCCACGACAGTGGGACGGAAAGGGTTACGAGGTGCGAGTGCAGTCGTCAGGGAACGGACACGACGAATCTTCGGCGCAGCCGCGGTCGGCGGTGGATACCGAGGTGATCATCGTGGGCGCCGGGCCAACAGGTCTGCTGCTGGCCGCCGAACTGAGCCTGGCGGGGGTACGCCCGCTGCTCCTGGAGAAGTACCCACACCCCAGGGCCACGCAGAAGGCCCAGGGTCTGGGTGGGCAGATCTTGCAACTGCTGCACTATCGCGGGCTGCTGGAACGGGTCGAAGCGGCCGTGACCGCCCCCGCCCCGCCGCCCCGCTACCCCTTCGGCGGTATCCACGTGGACCTCACCGGCATGGTGGCCCCTCCGTTGCGTGGGCTGCCACTGCCGCAGACGCGGCTGGAGGAGTTGCTCGCCGAGCGGGTGGGTGAGCTCGGTGCGGATATCCGCCGCGGCCACGAGGTGGTCGGGGTGCGTCAGGACGACGCCTCGGTGACGGCGGAGGTGTCCGGGCCGGACGGTCCGTACCGGATCACCGCGCGTTATCTCGTCGGCTGCGACGGCGGACGCAGCCGGATCCGGGAAATGGCCGGTATCGCGTTCACCGGTACCACCTATCCCGAGGTGAATCGGATATGCCAGGTCACCGTGCCCGATTCGGTGACCCGCCTGGACAACGGCGATCTCGAAGTTCCGGGCATGGGCCGGATCACCACCGGTTTCACCCGCACCGCACGCGGCGCCTTCGGATACGGGTCACCGACCCCGGACATGCTGATGTTCTCGACCGCTGAGGACGAGTCCACCGATATCGCCGACGACGAGCCGATGACCCTGACCGAATTCCGGGAGAGCGTGCGCCGGGTGCTCGGCACGGAGATCCCGTTGGGCGAACCGCTGCGGCTGGCGCGTTTCACCTTCAAGGACCACCACGCAGAGACCTATCGGGCCGGCCGGATCCTGGTGGCGGGCGACGCCGCGCACCTGCTGCCCGCGACTGGATCGGGGCTCAACACCGGTCTGCTCGACGCGGTGAACCTCGGCTGGAAACTCGCCGCCGACATCCACGGCTGGGCGCCACCCGGACTGATCGACAGCTACCACGCGGAACGCTATTACGCGGGAGCTCGTGCCCTGCGGCAGACTCGCGCCCAGGTGGCGTTGCGGCGTGGACTCGACCCGGCCGCGGACGCGCTGCGGGAAGTGGTCCAGGAACTGCTCGGTGACGAGCAGTCCGCCCGCCGGGTGGCCGGTTTCATCGCGGGCACCGATGTGCGTTACGACCTACCCAACCCGAACAACCATCCGTTGACCGGTACGTTCGCCCCGGACCTCGCCTTGTCCAGCGATACCGGCGGGACCACTGTCGCCGACCTCCTGCACTCCGCACGACCGGTCCTGCTGGATCTCGCCGACCGAGCCGAAATACGGGAGGTCGCCCGGGAGTGGTGTGACCGCGTCGACATCCGGACAGTCACCACCGACGAGCGTCCGGCCGACGCGCTGCTGATCCGCCCGGACGCCCACATCGCCTGGGCCGCCGCGGTCGGCGAACCGGCCGATATCGCGGCGGACGGGCTTCGTGCGGCGCTGACCGGCTGGTTCGGTGTGCCGAGTGAATCGCCGGCGCTCGCCGCTGAGCACGGCGCCTGATAGGTGTGGTCCCCGGCCCGCCGGTCGCATACCGGCGGGCGGGGGAAGCGACTCACCACTCGATATCGCCCCGCCGAGTGCGGTTCCGGGCGGGAGAACATCGACATCGGGTCATTGGCTTCCGAGGTCGATGGTGAGGATCTTGACGACGGGGTGCGGATCGCCCCGGTCGCCTTCCGTGGTCGCGTTGCAGTACTGGTAGTCGATACGGCCCGCACCACTGATCTCGTAGTGGATGGTGCGCGAGTAGCCCTCCCACTTCGGACCGTGGTGTTTACCCCGAAGCACGGTCGAGGTGCCGACCGCCGGTGGAGTTCCCGGAGTGGCTGACACATGCTCCCAGAACTGCCGGGACGAAGTGATCCCGACCCGGTCGGCCATGTTGTTCCAGGTGTCGAGGTACTGCCGGTGCACCAGGACGCGGTATGTGGGCTTCGTGGGTGGTCGTCCACCGGGCGCGCGGGCGGCTACGAACGGCCGATACGCTCCGGGCTGCGGGTCGCGTTCAGACGTCATCGCGCGGCTGCGGAGCGTCGACCTCGACGTAGTCGGACTCCGCGACCGGCCCGGTGTGCACGGCTCGGCGCAGTGGATCCCGCATCACCGCGGCGGTGGTCGCCCACGCGTGCAGAACCTCTCGAAGTGGATTGGGATCTTCGGAAGTCACAGTGAGCACTACGGCATTTCGGATCTCGGCGAGCGCTTCGGCTCGATCGTCGGGATCGAATTCCGCCAGCCAGGCCAGTCCGCCCAGTTCCACCGGGGTGGGGACATCGGTGCGCGCGAGCACCGCCTCGGCGGAGAACAGCTGGGTAATGGTGGCAGCGGCTTCCTTGAGCGCGGCGATGCGCTGTGCCTCGAACATCACGAGCACCGACCCGTCGGTGTCGCGTAACGACGCCGACGACCGTTTCGCCTCATCTAGGAACTCGCGGCGCCGGGCCCCCGCTAGATCGCTGACCTGGAACATCGTCATGCCACAATAGTAGCGAAATTATGCCATGACGTCGTATCAGGATCGGTGCTCACAGGATCGGCGGATGGGGACCGCGATCGATCACCTCGACCCCTACCCATGGGCACGGCCCGGCGTGCGGGCCGATTCGGCCCTGCACCAGGCGGACGATCTCCCGGCAGCCGCTGCCCGGGCAACCGACCGAGCGGATCACCCCGCTCGGCCGGCAGTCCACGCGCAGGCGATAGATCCAGCGTTGAGCCGAATTCGGTATTTCCTCCGCTCCCGTTCAGACGCGGTCTATCGTTGCCAACCAGGCCGGTGCGCCGTGGTCGTGGAATCGGGTTTCGATCCGGTCCGGTACGACGGCGGCGATACTCCAGCCGCTGGTGGGGGTGAAGGCCGCGTTCAGTTCCTCGAGGCCCACCGGATGTGGGCCGAGGTCTGGGCCTTCGTCGCTGAAACACAATACGTACAGCGTCGCGCCGGGGTCGGTCACCGATGCCAGGCTCGCGATGTACGGGTGGCGCTCCTCCGCGTCGAAGGTGTGGAACAGGCCGCAGTCCAGCACAGTGTCGAATTTGCGCTCGATCCTGCCCAGTTCGAGCGCGTCGGCGGCGACGAATTCGGCGTCGATTTCCCGGTCGGCCGCCTTTGCCCGGGCGGTTTCCAGGGCTGTCTCCGCCACGTCGGCACCGAGTACCGGCAGACCCAGCGCGGCGATGTGCAGCGCGTTCTCCCCGGTTCCGCAGCCCGCGTCGAGTACCGATCCGGTGAAACCGCCTTCGGCGGCCACGCGCACCACGGCGGGTTGCGGGCGGCCGGTATCCCAGGGGGCGGGGCCGTCCCGGTAGGAGGCGTCCCACGGCAGCCCGATACTGCGCTCATGGCTGGTGGGTCGTCTGCCGCCGAACAGATCGTGGGCGCCGTCTCCCCGCTGTCCGGGCAATGCCGTCACCTCCCTGTCCGGGGCCTCTTCACCACATGGTGGCACGGCCGGCGGCGAATACCGAGGATCGACCGGCACCTGTCGGACCTCTGCTGTTCAATGCGTGGTGTGGACACTGTGGACTTCGCGCGGGTCGTGGCGGAATTCGGTGCCGGGTCAGCGCTGCTCGTCGAACCGGGGACCTCGGCCGCCGCGCACGTCCCCGCACACTGGGCCCCGATCGCCGGTGCTCATGACCCCCGCGCCCGGAGTGCGGCCGCGGTGGCACTGTGGAATCTCGATATGTTCGAGCTGGTGCCCCGGTTCGGTGCGGTCTTGGCCGAATGTCTCGACGATGTGCGGGTCTGTCTGCTGCGTGGTGACTGGGTGTTGCTGTACGCGCTGCGGAAACCGTTCCAGCCGCACGAGTTCCGTATCGGCTGGGATCCGGCGACATTCGGCGCCGATGTGCCGCGCCACTGGGATGCGCTGCCGGAGCCGCTGCGGGTTTTTCTCGGTATGGTCCATGCCGGATTCACCGACCTCGACGGCATCTCCTTCGGACCCACCCGCCCGCGCGATATGCAGACCTATGACGAGCTCGGCCTGGCCGAATCGGTGCGGAACTGGGATACCGACGAACGAATCCCCGGGGACCGGGTGATGTTGATCGCCAAGGGGCTGGGCGATACCAATTACTTCACCTCCCCGGATCTGCCCGATGACACGGTCGGCTGGGAGTACGGCGGCGATATGGAGCGGCCCATGAATTTCGGCCGCACCCTCGACGACCTGATGGGCTACGGTTTCCAGCTGGAACGCGACCTCCCACCCGAACCTGCCGTGCCGGTCACGCCGGACGAACTTCGGCAGCGGGTCGCCGCCCTGTCGACCGTGCGAGCGGCACGAGCGGTCGTGTGGAACCGCGAACTCACCGAGGACGCCGCTCGCGCCCGCATCCGCGAAATCGTCACCGAACTACTCGACGCGCTCGGCGGCCAGCTCGCCGTCCGGCCCCAGGACGGTCCGGACGGGGAGACGATCCTGCCGTGCGACGACGACGCCGGCAACCTCTACCAGGTCGATCGGCTCGAAGCCCGCTATTTCCTCGATCCGCCGCCACCGGACCGGCCGCAGGCCTACCTGCCGTTGATCGTGCGGATCTGGGAGCAACTGGGCTGGAAGGTCACCACGTCCACCGGCGCCGTCGGTATCTTCGGCGAAGCCCGCACCGCGGACTGGTACGAACTCGCGCTCTCTCATCGCGACGACCAGATCCTACGTCTGGCCGTGGCCTCGCCGGGCTTCCAGCGGCTCCCCTGAGGCCGCGGCACGGGCTCACCGTGAGTGTCGCTGCGACGGGTTCGGTCGCGACCGGTCGGCCCGCCAGATGCGCAGTGGTTCCGCGGTCAGTACCTCCCCGTGGCCCACGCAGACAATATCGGCGTCGAACCGGGCCAGCCGGAACGTCGCCGACTCGACGGCGGCGCTGTCGAGGTTGAACACTCCGGGCATGGTGACACCGCGGACGTTCGCCAGTGTGTCACCGGTGAACAGCACTCGATAGCGTGGCAGGTGCAGCGCGATACTGCCCGCCGTATGGCCCGGAATCTCGACTACCTCCGCGCCGCCGCCGAACTCGAGAATGTCGCCGTCGTGCAGTTCGCGGTGGACCGGGGCCGGGCGGGGCGGTGGGACCGATTCGAGAGCCTCGGCGATGGGGCGTTCCCAGTCGCGCAGTACCGGCGCCGGTTGCGGATGCCTGCCGCGCACGATATCGGCATCGGCGTGGTGGGCCCAGATCTCGGCACCGTGGGCGGCGAGCGCGGCCGCGGAGCCGATGTGATCGTCGTGCGCGTGGGTGAGGACAACCCGCCGCACGGCCGCCGGCGCGAATCCGAGTGCGCCGAGGCCTTCGACGATCTCGGTGAAAGAACCGGGCAGGCCGGTATCGATCAAGGTGATCTCCCCGTGGTCGTCCCAAATGTAGACATTGAGGTCGTTGACCTCGGGAAACCGCAGTGTCGTCAGCTGGGGTGATACGGGCACGATCTTCACGAACGTGAAGCTACCGGCGCCGCGCCCGTGCCCGCCGCTTTCTCTGCTCTGAGCAGCGGCGGACGCTCGGTCACGGCTCGTCGGCCACCGGATCCGCGTTCACTGTCGCACGACGACGTACTCACCGGGGTTCTCCTGGAACTCGACCGCGGCCGCGATGGCCGCATCATCGAGGCCCGGGCTTTCCGGCGGGACGACCACCAGTTTGTCGTCATCGTCGTACAGCCGGTGGACGATTGCGATACACCTGCCCCGGGCGGCGGCCAGCGGCTCGTCCGGACCGAGATAGTAGGCGTCCAGTTCCTGATCATCCGGTGCGAGCGTGCCGGGGACGTAGCCGTAGTTCACCGTGTAGAGGAACCCATAGCGCGGGTGCCGGCTTCCGTACGGGCGATCGAAGGTGAGGTCGACGGTGCGGCCGAGGAAGGGGTGGGCCATGGTGAGCGATACCGACTCATGTTCCGCGCTCCGATCCGTCACCGGATCACGCTACCGAGTCGGGACGCCATCGCCTGGCCATCCGTCGGTGGCGATCGTCGACAGTTGATCGAGGGTTTCGCCGAGCAGCGTGGCGAAATCGGTGTCCGGATGCGCCGGTACTGCGAAAACCGCCGCGAACGCCGCACCGACCACCGCGCCGACCAAGGCGCGGATCGCGGGGTCCCCGGGGTCGGCGCCGGTGCGGTCGGCGACCAGCTGGGCGATCGTGTGCCCGGTGCCGACCAACTGGTCGAGCAGCATGGCCCGCAGCGGTGGCACCGATGTCATGAGCACCACCCGTTCCCGCAGCCGGCGCTGTTCGGGGGGAGGGAGGTCGGTGAAGGTCTCCTTCAGCGTTGCCCGGACGGCTTCGAATGCGCCGACAGTGGCCGGCTGCGCACGGAACCGTTCGGCGAACGACAGATCGAGTGTGTCCCAGGCCACGACATCTTCCTTGGTGGGGAAGTACCGGAAGAAAAGTTCGCTCGGCGACCTCCGCGGCCGCCGCGATTTGTTTGACCGTCGCGGGCGAACAGCCGCAGTGCCGCCTCCTGGATCGCCAGCCGGGTGCGCTCCTTCTTCAGCTCGCGTAATCCGGTCACGGAACCAGGCCCAGCAGTCGTTCGGCGTTGTGCTGCGCGATACGTTCCCGATCGGCCGGGGCGACCGGTGCCGGAGTGGGCAGTGTGGCGAATGCGGCGAATCGATCCGGGTGTCGCCGAACGGCCGCGGCCACCTGATCATTCGCGTCCCGGGCGAGGGCCACGGCTTCGGCGGGGTCGGACTGTTCGACACCGGGGGCGGTCAACGACAACACCTGCACATCGATGCCGGCCCGGTCCATGGCCGCGATGTTGGAGGCTTCGCGGTTCGCGGTGGGGAATTGGCTTGTGTCTCCCCCCGGGGGAGACAGCAGTCTGGTGCCCATGGACGACGAGACGCTCTCCACGATCGGGGCCCTGGCCGAACGGACCGGACTTTCGGTCAAGACGATCCGGTTCTACGCCGATCGGGGAATCGTCCCGCCGACCGCCCACAGCCCGGCCGGCTACCGGCTCTACGACTTACACGCGCTGGCACGCCTGGAACTGGTCCGCACACTGCGCGCGCTCGATATCGACCTCCCGACTGTGCGCGCGATCCTGGCTCACGAGACCGCCCTGCGCGAGGTGGCGGCCGCGCACGCGGACGCCCTGGACGTGCAGATACGTACTTTGCGACTCCGGCGTGCGGTGTTACGAGCGGTGGCCGACCGGGATTCGAATCCGCAGGAGATGGAACTGATGCACGAACTGGTCAACCTGTCCGCAGCCGAGCGGCACCGCCTCGTCCACGATTTCGTCGACGAAACGTTCGGCACGGTCGACGCGAACCCCGCTGTCGTGGAGTTGCTGCGATCGAGCATGCCGGACCTACCGGCCGAGCCCACCACCGAACAGGTCACCGCGTGGATGGACTTGGTGGCACTGGTGCGGGACGAGACCTTCCGTGCCGCGGTGCGCCGGATGGCCGAATACCAGGCGAAGGAACGAGCCGCGGGCGACGACACCGGACTGCACCATGAGCTCACGGAAGCCGTGCGCGATGAGGTGACCGGGGCGCTGGAAGCGGGTATCGACCCGGGCACGGCTGCGGCCTCCCCGATAGTCGATCGGCTGGCCGGGCGCTATGCCGAGACTTTCGGCAGGCCGGACGACGATGTACTCCGGGGCTGGATCCTGGAAAGGCTGGAGGTGGCCGATGATCCCCGGGTCGCCCGGTACTGGCAGTTGGTGTCCGCGGTCAACGGGCGGCCGGAACCGCCGGATCTGGGACCGGTGTTTGCTTGGTTCGTTCGTGCGCTTCGTGAATCCGTGCGGCGGGATTGAGTACTCCGCGTCCGTGGCGGCCGTGCGGAGATCATGGGGTTGTCCGAATTCGGTTGTGTGGTGTGGATGGTTCTTACATCGCGTATATTTGACACGAATATCTAGTATATATAAGGGGTAGGCATGTCGAAACTACTGATCGAAGTCGATGACGAAGCGCTGGCGGAAGCGCAGCGTCTGCTGGGAACGGCAACCAAGAAGGATACGGTCAATGCGGCATTGATCGAGGTCTCCAGACGGCTCAAGCGGGTCCAGGCCCTCAACGCACTCGGTGAGATGGCGGAGCAGGGAGATTTCGACATCCTGCTCGACAAGGGCGCCTACCGTCGGTGATCAGCTACCTGATCGACACATCGGCCGCGGCCCGGGTCCTGCGTGACCCCGGTGTCCGTAAGACCTGGCAGGAAGCGCTCGCCGCCGGAGTGGTCGCGATCTGCGACCCCGTAGGACTGGAACTCCTCTTCACGGCGCAATCGCTGGCCGACCGATTGCATAAGAAAGAGCTTCTCACCGTGTTGTTCGGCTGGGTGGTGACCCCGGACAACGTGTGGACGCGCGCTCATCGAGTGCAACAACTACTTACCGAACAGGGGAGTCACCGCAGTGCGGGTGTGGTCGACCTGGCGATTGCGGCAACAGCGGAGGCGAACAGGCTCACTGTGCTGCACTACGACCGTGACTTCGAGACGGTCGCCGCGGCGACCGGTCAGCCCACTCAGTGGATCGCTGCACCGGGAACGATCAGCTGAAGCCCTGGGCGGGCTGTCGATGCCTCGGTGGGAGACGGTCTGATTCGCTGGTGCGCCGCGAGATGATCTCCGGCCCGCTGTCCTGGTGATCCGTCGCGCCTCCCGAAACCTACGCGGCTACCGCACTAGCATGCTGGCCGTCGGTCGACGCTGTTCGCGGTCCGGGATGACGGCGCAGCGACCATTCAGCCTCCGGAAGCAGGTTCATGAAAACTGTGCTCGCCGTGCTCGCCCGATTCGCTGTCGTATCGCTGGGTTGCGTAGCCGCGGCGCTGCCGCCCGGCTTCGCCCGTGCCGAGCCCGCGCCGGCGAATCCTGTCCTGGTCATCGGTGGTTTCGACGCCGACCGGGGCATTCTGGAGGATCTGCGTGCGGAACTGGCCGACCGCGGTTACCGGGCCTACTCCATAATGCTGCCCGCGGTGCCCGCCGGGTCCTCGGGGACCGAGGGGATCGCGGATTCGGCGGCAGTGGTCGCCGGTAAGGTCGCCGAGATCCGGCGGACCACCGGTGCCCGGCGGGTGGATCTGGTCGGGCACTCCATGGGCGGGCTGGCGCAGCGGCACTATGTGAAGTTCCTCGGCGGCAGCGATTCGGCGGGAACCTATCTCGACTTCGGCACCCCGAATTACGGTGAGCCGCTCGGGTTTCTCTGCGCGCCGCTCTTTCCCGGATGCCGTGACATAGCCCCGGCGTCGGAGTTCCTACAGCAACTGAACACTCCGCCGGCGCTGCCGCCCGGTCTCCCGGCCTATCACCTCTACTCGGAGAACGAGGGGCCCGAACGCCTGCACCTGCCGGGTGCGGTGAATGCCAGTGTCCAGCAGTTCTGTTCCGGCCGTCATGTCACGCATCGCGACGAACCGCAGGATGCGGCGTACCAGGATCTGATCGATTCGGCGCTGCGCGGTGGGCCGCTTGCCACGGTCTGCCCGCGGCAGTTCTTCCTCAGTTCGCGGTAGTCCGTTGCGGTGGTGAATCGCTCGGCCGGATCAGGCCCCGGTCCAGGCAGGGTCCCGGCCGATGAATGCCATCAACCGGTCCTGTGGCGAAGCGTCCGGGGGGACGGGGACGGCGGTACCGAACTGGCCGCTGTCACGCAGCATCCGCTCCACCGGCTCCATATCGGCCAGGGCGGCCGCGCAACGGTCCTGGCCCAGGTCCGGTTCGCGGCCCAGGGCTTTGGCCAGATCCCAGGAATGCATCCAGATATCCGGGGTGTAGAACTCGTCGATGGCCTCGTCCACGGGGCGTTGCCCGAAGTGCGGGTTGTGCAGAACCCGGCCCGCGGGGTCGTCGAGTATTGCCTGTATATCGGTGACGTGTCGTTTCCACGCGGCCACCGGGTCCGAGGCGACGTCCAACGGCGAGAGGTCGATATCGGCGCCGCCGAGCAGCCCTCGGGACCACTCGACCAGGTGCGCGACGATATCCAGTGCCGTCCACTCCGCGACCGGGCTCGGGCGTGACCAGTCGCCGGGGCCGGCGGATTCGACGAGTTCGGTGAACCGGGCCGCGTCGGATGCGTGCCGATCGGCCGGGCCGGTGAGCGCCGCCGCCATCAGGAACGCTCCGCGAGCAGTTCGTCGAGCTTGGCGTAGCCCTCTTCCACTCCGACATTCATTCCGCTGGCCAGCATGCCGTCCCGGATCTCGAAACTCTCGACCACGCTCAGGACCCGCAGCCGGGTGCGTCCGCCCGGGAGGCGTTCGAAGGTCACCTTTTCCAGTGCGACGCCGTCGGGTTCGCCCTCGTAGGTGAAGGTCCATACGATGCGCTCGTCGGGCCGGATCTCGTGGAAGCTGCCGAAGAAGGCGGCGATTTCGACGCCGTCCCGGTCATTGGCGAAGGCCCAGGCGCCGCCGGTGCGGGCGTCCCAGGCGGTGATCCGGGTGGTGATGTCGCGCGGCCCGACCCATTGCGCGTAGAGCTCGGGGTCGACGTGGGTGCGGAAGACCTGCTCCGGGGCGGCGTCGAACTCCCGGATGATCTCTATGGTCGGGACCTTCTCGTCCGCGATGATCTCGGTGGTGGTCATGATGCGTCCTTCTTTCGAGGGTCGTCGGTGTCGGTCATGCGGTTCAGCAGGGCGTCGAGGCGCTGATAGCGGTCCTCGGCTTTCAGCCGGTAGCGTTCGATCCACTTCGTCATCAGGCCGAACACCTCCGCGTTCAGGTGAACGGGCCGGCGCTGGGCCTCCCTGCTCCGGGTGACCAGACCGGCCTCCTCCAGGACTTTCACATGCTTGGAGATTGCCTGAAGACTCATGTCGTACGGTTCGGCAAGCTCGCCTACGGAGGCGTCGGCATCGGCGAGCCGGGCGACGAGATTACGCCGGGTCGGGTCGGCCAGTGCCGCGAACACTCGGTTGAGCTGTTCGGTGTCCTCGTCCACAATGGTTCCTCAACTTCTTGGTTGAATAAGACCATAGCGCGGCGGGTGAGATAATCCAACCATCCGGTTGATTAAAGCTCCCGTGTCGACGGCGCCGTCACCAGCGCAACGCATGCCGATATCCACGGCTTGCTCACCCACACACTGTGTAGGTGAGCAAGCCGGCCTCTCCAGGCGACCCGTTCGACTCTCGGATGAGAACGGTTGCTCGCACCGAGGAACGTGTCCGGTCGGCTCCTTGGAACAAGGATTACCGGGCGTAGTCGAGCACCACGTCTCCCAGCACCGGTGCGCCGTCACGTTCGACCGCGGTGGCGCTGATGATCAGCTGACCCGGCTCCCGCCAGATCCGCGACCGCAGCGTCTCACCGGGGAACAGCACGCCGGCGAATCGCGCCTTGAACCCGGTCACCCGGCCCGCGACGGAGTCCAGCACCGTATCGGTGGCGGTTTTGCAAATGATCCCGTAGGTGCACAGGCCGTGCAGGATCGGCGCCGGGAAACCCGCGCCCTTCGCGAATTCGGGGTCGGAGTGCAGCGGGTTGCGATCACCGCAGAGGCGGTAGAGCAGGGCCTGCTGCGGCAGGGTCGCGGTGGTGACGTCGAAATCCGGCGCACGGTCGGGGAGTTCGGCCTTGCTGCTCGGGCCGCGCTCACCGCCGAATCCGCCTTCGCCGCGGGCAAAGATGGAGGACCGCTCGGTCCACAGCGCTTCGCCGTCGGAACCGGTGACGGTGAACTCCTGCACGATCACCGCGTTGGCGCCCTTGTCCCACAGTTCGCTGATCCGGCCGGTGCGGGTCGCTTTGCCCGAGGCGGGCAGCGGCCGGTGTACCTGCACTTCCTGCGAACCGTGCACCACCTTGGCCAGGTCGATATCGACGCCGGGGAACTTCACCTTCGGCGGGTCGGTATCGCGCAGAGTATGGGCGACCGTGGCGAAAGTGGGCAGCACCTGCGGTTCCCGGTCGTCGAGGTAGCGCAGTTCGGCCGGCTCGGTCCAGCGGTGACCGGCGCCGATGCCCAGGTGGTAGAGCTGGACATCGGAGGCGGTCCAGGAGAATTCCTTGCTCGGGAGTTCCGCTCCGAGCGCGACTTTCGGATCGATGGGCATACAGATTCTCCTCGGATCGGCTCAGGCCGCGGTCTTCGAGCGGGCGATGATGTCGTGGACCGCGAGGTAGCCGAAGGCGATCGCCGGTCCGATGGTGGCGCCGGGGCCCGCGTAGGTGTGGCCCATGACCGGGGTCGAAACGTTTCCGGAGGCGTACAGGCCCTCGATGGGGGTGCCGTCCTCGCGCAGGACCCGCGCCGCGGTATCGGCGACCAGGCCGCCCTTGGTGCCGAGATCGCCGGGCACCATCTTGGCCGCGTAGAACGGGCCCTGGACCAGGGACGCGAGGCACGGGTTCGGTTTCACGGTCGGGTCGCCGTAGTACCGGTCGTACTGGCTGTCGCCGCGGCCGTAGTCCTCGTCCTTACCGGTTTCGGCGAACTTGTTGAACCGCTCCACCGTGGCCGCCAGCTTGTCGGCGGGCACGCCGATCTTCTCGGCCAGTTCCGGCAGGGTCGCGGCCTTGACGATGAGGTCGTTCTCCATCCACCGCGACGGGAACTTCAGGCCCGGCTGCAGGCTGGCGAACATGTACCGGTTGCGGTAGCGCTGGTCGAACACGAGCCAGGTCGGGATGTTCTCGCCCGGGCCCTCACCCTGCCCGTATTCACCGCCGTACATGGTGTGCACGGCCTCGACGTAGGGCGCGGACTCGTTGCCGAACCGCTCACCCCGCGGGTTGATCATGATCGAACCGGGCAGGTTGCGCTCGGACAGCGCGAACCAGGGCTTGCCGCCCTTGAAGATGGTGGGCCCCCACCAGGCGTCCTCCATGAAGCCGATCGCGGCGCCCGCGTCCATACCGGCCACGATGCCATCGCCGGTATTGGTGGCGGCACCGGTTGTCCACTCAGTGGTGATCGGCTCGCGCTGGTACTTGGCCCGCATTTCGGCATTGTGCTCGAACCCGCCGCTGCCGAGCACCACGCCGTGGCGCGCGGTGAAGGTGACCGTCTCGCCCTTGTGGGTGGCCTCCACGCCGGTGACCTTGCCGTTCTCGACGACCAGTTTGGTCATGGGAGTGTCGAGCAGCAAGGGTACGTTCGCGTCCATCAGGCCCTTGCGCATACCGGCGATGACCGCCTGCCCCATCACCATCAGATGTTTGTTGGTGAACTTGGCCCAGTAGGTGCGCGCCCCGACGCGCAGGGCCCGCAGCATGCCCTTCGGGTGGCGGCGGATCAGGTTCAGCCGCACGAAGTCGGCCTGGGTGACCGCCACGTTCAGCGGCGCCTTGGAATAGGGCGGATGGATATTGAACCGCTCCTCGCCGAGGATCTTGGCGTTGAACGGCTTCGGCTCGCAGGACCGCCCGCCCGCCCGGCCGCCGGGGGCCTCGGGGTAGTAGTCGGAATAGCCCTTGACCCAGGTCATTTTCAGCGGCGAGTGCGCGAGGACGAAATCCATGGCTTCGGCGCCGCGGTCGATATAGGTATCGATCCGCTCGGCGGGCACCACGTCGCCGATGATGCTGTGCAGGTACCGGCGCGCCTCCTCGCGGTCGTCGGGACCGCCCGATTCGCGCAGGGCCTTGTTACCGGGGATCCACACCCCGCCGCCCGAGCGCGCGGTAGATCCGCCGTAGTACGGCGCCTTCTCCAGGAGCACCACACTCAGCCCGTTGTGCGCGGCGGTGAGGGCGGCGGTCATCCCGGCGGCGCCGCTGCCGACCACCACCACATCGTATTCCCGATCGTTCATGTAGAACACGTTATAGAATGATGGCGCTGTTGGTCTATGTTGTCTGGCAGAAGACTTGTTCTGCGGCGTAAACAGCAGGGAAACTCGTTTCAGTTTGTGGTGGAGTTGGTAGATGACGCACGAATGGGACCTGACCGCGGACGTGGTGGTCGTCGGATACGGCGCGGCGGGCGCGGCCACGGCCTTACAGGCCACCGAGGACGGTGCGCAGGTACTCGTGCTGGACCGCTTCACCGGCGGGGGCGCGACCGCGCTCTCCGGTGGCATCATCTACGCCGGTGGGGGCACCTGGGTGCAGCGCGCGGGTGGTGTCGAGGACACTCCGGAACTCATGCTGGCCTACCTCGAACGCGAGGTCGGTGACGCGGTCTCCCCGGCGACACTGCGGCGTTTCGTCGACGACAGTCCCGCCATGATCGACTGGCTCACCGGGCACGGGGTGCCGTTCGAGGCATCGCTGTGCCCGTACAAGACCTCCTACCCGAACAACGACTACTACCTCTACTACTCCGGCAGCGAGATCTCCGGCGCGTTCGCCGATATCACCCCTGCCCAGCGCGGCCACCGAGTCAAAGGCTGGGGCACCTCCGGCAAGAAACTGTTCGCGCCGCTGGCCCGGTCGGCCGAGCGGCGGGGCGTGCGGGTGGAAACACTGACGACCGCTACCGCCCTGGTCACCGATGACACCGGCGCGGTCGTGGGAGTCGAATGCCGGAGTCTGCGCGAGGCACCCGCGCGCGTCAAGGCCCGTTACGCGCGGCTGGCCGCGATCGCCGCCAAACCCGGTATCTACTACCCGCCGCTGCGCCGGGCACTGGAGAAACGGCTGGCCCGGCTGGACCGCAGGTACGCGACCACACTCCGGGTGCTGGCCCGGCGCGGCGTGGTGCTGACCGCGGGCGGTTTCATCGCCAACCGCGAAATGCTGCACGCCCACGCGCCCGCCTACAAGAACGGGCTGGCGCTGGGTAGCTCCGGCGACGACGGTAGCGGCATCGAACTGGGCCGCAGCGTGGGCGCCGCGACCGATCGGATGGGCAATGTCTCGGCCTGGCGGTTCCTGCTGCCACCGAGTTCGTTCGCCGGCGCGCTGCTGGTGGACGGGAAGGGGCAGCGGGTCATCGACGAGACCCGCTACGGCGCGGCCGTCGGCGACGCCCTGATCAACCGGCACGACGGTATCGGCCGGCTGCTCGCCGACGACGCGCTCATGCGCACCGCCATCTCCCAGATCGGGCCACAGGCCGCCTGGTTCCAGCGGATGCAGTTCGAGGTGATGCGCCGGAAGGCGAAGCGCGGGAAAACCCTCGATGAGGTCGCCGCCGCCGCGGGTGTCGACCCGGCGGGATTGCGGGAGACCGTCGCCGCGCACAACAGCGCCTACGCGACGGGCGCCCCCGATCCGGTGGGTAAACCGGCCGAGTACGTGCGTCCGGTGGGCGCGGGCCCGTACTGGATGCTGAACGTTTCGATCGAACCGAGCCTCACCAACCCGTGCCCGATGTTCACCGTCGGCGGCCTGGTGGTCGACGAGCAGACCGGGGCAGTGCGCGATACGCACGGCGGTGAGATCCGGGGCCTGTACGCGGCGGGCCGGACAGCCGCCGGGATATGCGTGAATTCCTATGTCAGTGGTTTGTCCTTGGCAGATTGCATTTTCTCCGGCCGTCGTGCGGGCCGTAGCGCGGCGGGCGAAGCGTTGGCCGTGGAAGGCGTGACCGGAGAGCGCACTGTGGGGTAGGGCCGGTCCGTATCCGGCTGGAAGCCTGCGCCCGTACTCGCCGGGGCGCTTCGGAGGCAATGCTTACTCTGTGTGTGACGTGCCACCGGGTCGTTCGAACCGCCCGGCCGGTCCCACTGACGCGGCAGACCGGGGCCGGGCGGTGGGGGATCAAACGCCGGAGGCGCAGCCGATTTCGCGGCCCACGTCAGCGGGAACGCCATGCCTGTTCACGCAGTCGAGGCCTTCGCCGACATCGATTACGCGCCAGTGCAGGTGCCCGTCCTGCTCGGAGTACTCGAACAGATACATGACCGGGTGGAGAGTGCCCTCCGGTTGGGCCGAAGCCGATGCGAAGTTGCCGCTGCACCGTGCCTGTTCGAGATCGGCCAGGGGGTAGCGGGGCATCCCAGTCATCCGCAATGTGGTGATCAGGTACTCGTTGGTCACCTCGGCGCAGGGGTCGGCAACCGGCTGTGCGGCCGGTGGTTCGATTACGGGAGGTGCGGCCGGTGGTTCGGTTACGGGAGGTGCGGCCGGTGGTTCGGCCGCAGGAGGTGCGGCCGGCGGTTCGGCTACTGGAGGTGCGGCCGGTGGTTCGGCGACCGGCGGCGCGGTCTTCACAGCGGGCACCGTGGTCGGTGCAGTGGATGCAGTGGCCGCAACCGTGTTCGACGCCGACGGACCGGCATTGGAGCCACCGTCACCACCACACGCCGTGACAGCCATCGCGATGGTGGCCGCGGCGGCAGCGAATAGAACGGGTCGGATCATCTTGTCTCCCTTGTGCGGCCGTCCCCCGGGACAGCTGAAACAGCTGGGTCGGCTTCGCTCTCGTCCGAGCCGCACCGTTGCCGTGGCGGCCTGTGCCGATCGCTCGACCTTCGCCTGACAATCGATCGCGATTCGTGGGATGTTACAAACAGTGAGACAATGACCGTGACAGGCGTTGCAGTAGAGCACGTCTCAGGCGTCCGAGGCGTCGGCGAACGCAGATCCCGCCTTGAAATTGGTTGTGCTCCGATATCTTCGATCGATACGAGCAAGAATCCCGTGGACCAGCGTCCGAGCCCACTTGCTCGACAAGCTCTGGCAGCGTCAGATCGTACATATCATTTTGCTCTGACAGCTTCTCGTAGCCGCTTCGGATAATCCACAAAGGATGGCTCACGAGGCAGGAGGAGAGATACCGGTCGCCGAATGAGTCGGAAAAGTCAGTGTTGGTTTCCATCCATTCTCCTCCTCCATCAATTCGAGCATCGACTTCAGCGTCAGCAGCCGGAAGTGCCAGTGCCCAACCGCCTGGATCCACGCGGTGGCGATCAACGGTCCCGCTTCAACCCGCGATCCTTTGTGGGTCCGGGCGACTACTGCGAGTCGCGTAGCGTACCCAGACCCGGGACACCTTCTGTGTCGTGAAGCCAGGTGGAAGAGAACCCCCAACTTCTCACCAGATGAAGCCGGGGGTTGTCTGCGTGTCGTCAGGGGCGATCGAACTCGCCGTCTTTGGCGCCGGCCAGGAAGGCATCCCACTCACCGGGGGTGAAGATCAGGGCCGGGCCGGTGGGGTTTTTGGAGTCTCGCACGCCGACATGGCGGTTATCCAGGTGGGCGGCCTCGACGCAGTCGCTTCCCCCTTGGCTACGGCTGCTCTTGAACCATTCGGCCCGAGACAAGTCGGTCATTCTCGCTCCTTCGTAATCCACAGCATCAGATCCTGGGATGCCGACGGAGACAACGCTACATGCCGGATACGCTCGGCCTCGCGAGAAAACCTGGCGACCTCGAGGTCACGCTCGATGTAGAGGTCACCGGTGAGACCTTCCATGAAGGCAACTGGGGGCTCTTGGAGCTTGGAGGAAGGCAACGGAGGGAAGCTGAACAGAACGAATGATCGTGACATCAAGCCAACGGCGCTGGTCTCGGTGTTGGGCAGGATCCGAACCTCTACACTCGGCAACTCGGATTGCCCCAGCAGGTGCTTCACCTGAGCCCCCATGACAGTTGGGCTGCCGACGGTGTACCTGAGTACCGCCTCGCTCAGCAGGGCCTCGAAGCGAAAGTCCGCGCGGATCAACAGGTCTTGCCGTCGCTGTGCAATGTCCAGCGTTCGATCGACTTCCTCGGGTGACCACTCCGGGTTCGTGGCCCAGGTGAGTGCCTGCCGATAGTCGCGGGTCTGCAGTAGGCCGGGAATCACCGTGGATTGCCAGGAGGTCACCCAGTTCGCTGCTTCCTCCAGGGCGAGGTAGTGGTCGAATCCGGCAACGAGGGCATCAGCGTAAGCCCGCCACCATCCGCCACCTGATGCTGTTGCCTCCCGGATCTCCCGGGCGAGGTCGAGTAGAAGCCGCCGCTCCTCGTCCGTGGTCTCGTAGGCATTCGCCAGCGCGTTGAGTCCGAGATCGGTGACCTTCGTCTGCCGGCCGTCCTCGATCCGCCCGTAGGACTGTGGCGATACCTCGGCCACCCGGGATGCCGCGGACTGTGTTAGACCGGCTCTCTCGCGGAGTTTCCGCAGCTGCCTGCCCAGAGCACGGCGCGGAAGCGTAGATCCGTTTGCCATGTAGTTACCTTTGTTAATCGGATGCGTGCAATATGGAAGCCCCCATGTGGAAGCTGAGTTCTGGAAAACGCAATGCTGCAATCGTTGTGCAGGAATTCCAGAACTTCCCCTCGAATTCGCCGGCGTACGGCTTCTCGATTCCGCTGCGGCAGAGTTCTACTGAGGGGGCACCCGGTGCAGGCCACTCCCAGAGCCACCTGGGAGACACCAGCTCGACGCCAGGAGTTGCCGAAGGCTGGTGGTCAATTCGATTGGGTAAAGGGCGCACTGACACCATAGCCGCTCGTCGGACCCTGCGCCCGGTGCATACCAGAAATCTATGCCAGGAGCGGGGAATCATGTGTGCGACAACGCTGCCGACCAGAGTTCGCGGTGAGACCGATATTCCGGATGGGACCGTATGGGCGGTGCCGACGCTCGTTCATCTGGAGCATCTGCTGAAGGTGATGCGGCGGTGGGCGGAGGTAGCCGAGGAGCGCGGTGTCTGACCGGGTCCCGCTGCCGCCGGCAGTCGCCCTGATCCGGCTGAACCTCCCGATGAGCGATATCGACCTGCACGGGCTCGCCGAAAGATACGGGTACCGGCTGGTGTACACGGTCAAGACGGATACGGTCGCCCGGCTCGCCGTACATGCGCTGGCCCGGCACGCGGCCGAGGCCGGAGCCGAAGCTGTCGTGGTACCGAACTTCGAGCATGCCGACGACCTGCGCCACCTCATCACCGAGAACGCCGCGCTCATCACGCCGATACAGATCTACCCTCGTGGGTATCGCTGGCCCGGTGCAGATCCCGAGCGAGGGAGAGCCTGATGTGGGCCGATGCGGTGCTGGTACTACTGGTGGCAGGCCTGGTCGGTTTCACGATCGCGCTGTGCCGACCGGTCGAGGACCCGTAGGCGATGCCTTGTCGCCCAAGGCAGCCGAATGCGGGGGTACAGGGGTTTCGAGGTCGGTAGCTCGTGGGAGACTGTCCGATCGTGACCGATTCGCGCCGCCTCGTAGACAATCTGTAGTCAACCTCGACATCAACTGGTTGCGGGACGAGTCGCTCGAAGATACCGATGATTTGCCCGCACCCGAGATCATCGCCCGCGAGATCGTCGAAGACCTGACCGCCGCGCCGGCGGAGTTCGAAGCGGTCGCGGCAGCGTTGGAGCAGGCCGCGACGCCCGACGCTGCGAACTGAGCAGAGTCGACAAGATGGTGCGGTTGTGGGACCGCCGGGCGGGGCGGAGGTCGGCGGGTGAGGCGTCCGTGGTGACGGGTGCGACCGGAGCGCGGTTGGTCGGCGGTGTGCCGGAGGGAAGGCTCTTGTAGGCGGTCCCGCCTGGTACGGACCTGCGCGGTCGCCTCGCTGTGGCGCTACTCCTCGTAATGTCCGCCGACTCCGATGACCACCAATTCGGTGTCGGTGACGTAGTAGATCAGGCGGTGCTCGCGGGTGATCCGTCTCGACCATTTTCCCGCGAGCTGGTGTTTGAGCGGCTCTGGCTTGCCGATACCTGCGAAGGGGTCGGCAAGCGCCGCGGAGATCTGTTTGTTGGCCGCTTCGAGCACCGAGCGATCTCGGGCGAGCCCCGATGTGTAGGTCTCCCAGCCGTAGGCCGTGAACACCAGCTTGCGCTCAGGCATCGGGATCCAGCAGCTCCTGCGCTTCGAACCGCCCCTCTTCGGCATCACGTGCGGATTCGAGCAGCCGCACCCCGCCATGTGTCGCCAGAACGTAGAGCGTCTCCTGAATCGAATTCCAATCGGATTCCGACACCAGGACAGCGTTCTGGCCGCTCCTGGTGACCACTGTGACAGTGTCGTGGTCGTCGTTCACCTGCTGGACCAGTGAGAACAGCTGCTGGCGGACCGTGGAGATGGGTAGTGCGGTCATTGATGCCCCTCGATTGATTCGTACAACATATCGCACAACTTGAGGGTTGATCTGGTCCATCTCGGCGGACCGGGATTCGTCGCAACGGAACCCGGTCCGCGTCCGCGCTGATCAGCTCACCGGTCGGCGGCCCAGGTAACGCAGCAGCCGGTCCGTGCTGGAACCCTCGCCCGTGACGATCGGGCCGTAGGCGCCCCAGTCGCGCAGCGGTTCGATCCGGCCCTGGGCCGCGGCGAGGATCGGCGCCGAGAGTTCGTCGGTCAGCGGCGATTCCTGTCCGGTGGCGACCGCGATATCCCAGGCGTGCACCGCCGCGTCCAGGGCGCACAGTACCGCGGCCACCGGAGTGGGCAGCGGGCCGAAGGGGAGCGGGGTGGGGACGCTTTCGGTGTCGTCGGTGACGGTGGACCAAGCGGTCGCCGTCTCCTCGAGGGCGGCGGTGACCAGGGCGACGGGCCCGTCGGCGATCGTGCCGGTGGGAGCGAAGGGGTCGTAGGCCGGGCCGGCGCCCACACCGAGTGCGGCAGCGAAGGCCCGCTGATCCCCGGCGGCGTGCTCGGCGACCTGCGCGACATTCCAGTCCGCGCATGGGGTCGCCAGCTGCCACTGATCGGAGTCGACTCGCGCGATCACCGCACGCAGCGCGTCGTGGGCGGAGGTCAGTACCTCGCGCCAGATCGGGGCGAGCTGAGCGGTGATGTCCTGTGCTGCGGTGGTTTCCATTGTTCTGCCTCTCGGTCGTTTTCGGCGTTGAACTCAGACTATGGCCCTATTAGGATCATTTTCTTCCTGATAAGAACAGCACGGAAACGAGGAATATGTGACCTCCATCACAACCCGGGTTCTCCGGTTGCTGTCGCTGCTGCAGGACCGCGGACATACCGGTCCCGAACTGGCGCAACGGCTCGGCGTCACCGACCGCACCCTGCGCCAGGACATCGCCCGCTTACGCGAACTCGGCTACCCGGTGCACGCCACCCGGGGCCCGGTCGGCGGCTACCGCCTCGGTCAGGGCGCCACCATGCCGCCGCTGCTGCTCGACGACGACGAAGCGGTCGCGGTCGCCCTGGCCATGGGCCTCGCCGAGGACGGGTCCACCGGCATCGCCGATATAGACCACAGCGTCAAACGGACTCTCGCCAAATTGGAACGGATCCTGCCGAAGCGTTTACAGCGCACCGTCAACGCCCTGCGCGAGACCACCGCGGTCGGTCCGGCGACGATCGGCTCCCGGGAACCGGACGCGCCCGTTCCCGCGGAAACCCTCGCCACGATCGCGGCGGCGATCCGCGCCGCCCGGGAACTCGAACTCGACGACCAGCGGGTCGAGCCGTACCGGCTGGTCAGCTGGCAGCGGCGCTGGTACCTGGTCGCCTACGACCTCGATACGCACGCCTGGCGCGCGTTTCCGGTGGCGAACCGGCGCCGGGTGGTGGCGGGCACTCGCCGCTTCGCCGCCCGGACTCCGCCCGAGAGCGATCTGGTCGCCTTCGTACTCCGGGAGGTGGCCTCCGCCGGCTACGCCGTGCACGCCCGGGTCACGGTCCTGGCACCCGCGGAAACCGTTATCGCCCGCATCAATCCGGCGGTCGGGGTCGTGGTGCCGGTCGACGAGAACTCGTGCCTGCTGCTCACCGGAGCCGACGCGATGGAGACGATCGCCATCTACCTCAGCATGCTCATGATGGATTTCCGTATCGACGGCCCACCCGAACTCGTCGAGCACATCCGCACCCTGGGGCGGCGGTATCGGGAGGCGGTCGCCCACCTCTGACAGGGCCGGGTCTGTCTGACGAGCCGGTACCGCGAGCGGCGTACCGGGACCGATATGCGACCGGGCGGGGTCGGCCCCGCCCGCGCGCACGGGTTCATATCGCCGGAATACGCGGCCCGGCGCGGTGCCGGATACTCAGGCGGTCGCCGCGAGGGTCGGATAATCCGTGTAACCCTCGGCCCCGCCCACGTACATCAGATGCGCGTCGCGGATCGGGTTGAGCGGCGCGCCGGTGCGTAGGCGTTCGACCAGGTCGGGGTTGGCCAGGAAGGCGCGGCCGAGGGCGATGTGGTCGGCTCCGGCGGCGAGCAGACGCTCGGCCCCGTCGATGATGGCGCCCGGGTCGCGGGCATCACCCGCCGGGTTGGCGACGAGGTTGCCGGGCCACAGTGCACGGAGCCGGCCCAGCAGTGGATCGTCCGCGTCGACTCGGACGATGTGCAGGTAGGCCAGGCCCAGCTCGGCGACCGCGGTGACCAGCGCCGGATAGATGGCCTCGGTATCGCCCTCCGCTATGCCGTTGACGGGATTCGCCGGCGAGATGCGCAGCCCCACCCGTTCCGCGCCGATGGCCGCCGCCACCGCCTCGACGACCTCGACCGTGAACCGGATGCGATTCTCGACCGGACCGCCGTACTCGTCGGTGCGGCGGTTGGTGTTGCCGGCCAGGAACTGGTGCAGCAGGTAACCGTTGGCGCTGTGGACCTCGACCCCGGCGAAACCGGCGTCGACGGCGTTGCGCGCGGCGGTGACGAAATCCGCGACGGTCGCGTGGATCTCGTCGACCGTGAGTTCGCGTGGCGTCACGGCCGGCTGATGACCCGACGGGGTGTGCACGGTATCGGGCAGCGGGATCGGCGAGGGCGCGACCGGGACCAGGCCGCTGTTGTCGGGATGGCCGACCCGGCCGCCGTGCTGGAGTTGCAGGAACATATGGCTCCCGGCAGCCCGGACGGCCTCGGTGACGCGGCGCCAGCCGGCGATGTGCTCGGCACGGTGGATACCGGGGATATTGGCGTAGGTCTGACCCACCTGGTTCGGGGTGGCGGCCTCGGCGATGATCAGGCCCGCCCCGGCCCGCTGAGCGTAATAGGTCGCCATCAGGTCCGACGGGGTGCCGTCCGCGCCCGCGCGGTTACGCGTCAAGGGAGCCATCACCAGGCGGTGCGGAAGCTCGAGGCCGGCGAGACGGGTGGGAGCGAATAGATCACGGGGCGCTGTGGTTGTCATGCCTTGACGGTAAGACCTGACATTAATGTGAAGTTCAAGCCCGAACGGGAAAATGCGAGGTGAGTATGCGAATCGGAGAACTGGCGCGGCGGACCGGGGTCAGCGAACGATCGCTGCGCTACTACGAAGAGCAGCGGTTGCTCACCGCTGACCGCACCCCGGGCGGCCATCGCGACTATCCGGAGCACGCGGTGGACCGGGTCGTGCAAATCCAGGAGCTGTTCGCGGCCGGACTGTGCAGTAAGAAGATCGTGGAGCTCCTGCCCTGCATGCGGGCCGCCGACGGCGGCGCCAACGAATTCGCCACGCCCTCGCTGGTGCACGAGCTGCAGGTCGAACGGGACCGGATCGACCGCATGATCGCTGATCTGCTCCGCTCCCGCGAGGTACTCGACGAGGTCATCAAGCGGGCGGGGGCGAGTTTCACGGCGACGGCTGCGTGAGCGTCGGCGAATAGACCGTCCGCGTTCGGAATCCGTCTCCGACGTCGAACGCGGCGCTGCGCCGGTGGGTCGACGATTCCCGCGGTCCGCACCGGGTGGCACACGAAGCTGCCGTGAAACCGGAAACCGATCCGGCCGGTTCGCGTCCCGGCGGGTCACGTGCTCGATTCTGCCGACTTCGCCTCCGCCCCGGCTACACTCGGGCCCACTGTCCCCGAGTCAGGTGGTGACCCATGACGTTCGCGGTGTGGGTACGGTCGGTTCCGGTTTTCACGTCGCTGCTGGTGGCGGCGCTGAGTGGCTGTGCGTCGCCGAGCGGCGGCGATCCCGGCGCGGTGGTCTCCTCGGCCGCGCGCCCGGGGGCGGCGCAATCGCCCCCGGCCGCGGCGACCGAGGAGCAGCAGCCATCGGACCCGCCGCCCACCACAGTGGTTTCCCTGGTCGCCATCGACGGATCCGGTTGGCCGACCGACGGGTTCGACGTATCCGGTACCGCCCCCGCCGGTCGACTCGACTGCAGCAACGGCATATCCAGCCGTTCCGCGACCAGCCCGGGTATCTACCACTGCGGTGCCTCCGCCGATGCCGCCGATATCTGCTGGGCCCGGGCCGGTGGAACGGAACTGCTGTGCGCCGATGATCCCTGGAACCGTGAACTGCGCTGGTACAGCGTCGAGCCCCGGCTCGAACCGATCGGGAAAACCGCCGATCCCGAGCCGTGGGCGCTCGAATTGGCCGACGGCCGCCGCTGCCGTATCCGGGTAGGTGGGGCGTGGGGCGGCCGGGCCGACGGCCTGGTGGGCGCCTACTCGTGCACCGGCGGCGCCGAGGTCGTCCTGCAACCGTCCGACGCCCGGACCGCCATCGACACCTCGGCCTCCACCTGGCATATCCGGCTGGGCGAGCTCGGCGCGGGCTCTACCGATCTCCCCCCGCCGACGATCGTGGACGTACGGACGGCCTATTTCGCGGCGGCGTCCTGACGAAGGGCGGTGCCACCGAGCACCGCCGGGGCAGCGGCCGGCTGCGGATGGACGCGCGCGGCGCCGATGCGCTCGATGCGATCCCGCCCCCACGCACCGAGCGGTTCGAGCGCGGTATTGAGGGAGCGGCCCAGGTCGGTGAGACGGTATTCCACCCGAGGCGGGACCTCCGGGTAGACCTTCCGGTCGATCAGCCCGTCTTCTTCGAGCTCACGTAGCTGCTGGATAAGCATTTTCTCGGACACCCCGGGTAGCCCGCGGTGTAGCTCACCGAACCGCCGCACACTGTAGTTGTCCAGTTCCCCGAGAATCAGTCCTTTCCATTTACCGCTGATCACATCCATGGAGGCGTCGATTCCGCAGAAGTACGGCCCGAACCTTTTTTCTCCCATTTCGACCTCGCTACCTGTTCACACACCTTTTGGTAGGTACCCCACCGAATTGTAGGTACTTGCCCCGACGTCCGGTGTTGACGATCGTTGGTCACGGCGCGCCGTACACACGACCATTCGCCTCAGCAAGGAGTCGACAAATATGACCGCAAACGAACAGACAACCGTGGCCGTGCTCGGGCTCGGACCGATGGGCCAGGCCATTGCCGCCACCCTGGTAAAGGGCGGCAACCCCACCACCGTGTGGAACCGCACACCGGGGAAGGACACAGAACTGGTAGGCATGGGCGCCGTGAGCAGCCCCGATACCGCGTCGGCGATCGACTCCGCCGACGTGGTCGTCGCCGTCCTCGGTGATCACGCGTCTGTGCACGAGGTGCTTGATCCGGTAGCCGATCGGTTGCGCGGTAAGGCGCTGATCAACCTGACCAGCACCGCTCCAGAGGATTCCCGGGAACTCGCCCGCTGGGCGGCCGGACACGAGATCGACTTCCTCGACGGCGGCATCATGGCGATACCGCCGATGATCGGGGGGCCGGGCGCCTCCATCCTCTACAGCGGCTCGGAATCGGTTTTCCAGAGGTTCCGTTCGGACCTGGAGAAACTGGCCGCGGCGGACTACTTCGGTGCCGACGCCGGAACCGCGGCGCTCTACGATTTCGCACTGCTGGCCGGTATGTACGCGATGTTCACCGGCTTCTTCCACGGGGCCGCCATGGTGCGTACCGCTGGTGTCAGTGCCACCGACTTCGCTCCCCGGGCGACCGCGTATATCACTGCTATGGCGCAGTCGCTCCCGGCCTACGCCGGGGTGATCGACAGTGGCGACTACACCCAGTCGATCCAATCCATGAAGGTCCACAAGCCCGCCTTCGACGCGATCGTGCGGGCCAGCCGGGACGCCGGGGTCGCCCTGGACATCGTCGGCCCGATCAAGAACCTCATCGACCGGCAGATCGCCGACGGCCGGGCGGAGGAGGGATTCGAGCGGATCACCGAGGAACTGGCCGGGCACCGCGAGTAGGGCCCAGGGCTCCAGGCGCACACCCGGGCAGTAGGACGCGCGGGTAATTGCTGACTCGGTTTGCGGTTCCGGTTCGGGCTCAGGAGTGGTCGCCCGAGGAACTGATCGAGTTGTGGACGCCGGCTATCGCGAATTCTTACCCATCTCGGCCTCGCTGCCTGCTCGCATACGTTGTGGTAACTACCCCACCGAATAGTAGGTACTTGTCGCGGCACCCGGGGTCGGCGATTCTCGAACACGGCGCGCCGAAGCCAGTGTTCATCGAAGCGTGTGCAACGCATTCAGCAGAGGAGTCGGCACAGATATGACCGCGAACGAACAACCAGCCGTGACAGTACTCGGACTCGGACCGATGGGTCGGGCCATCGCCGCCGCCCTGGTCAAGGGCGGCACCCCCACCACGGTATGGAACCGCACACCCGGAAAGGACACCGAACTCGTCGGAATGGGCGCGGTGCGTGCCGCCGATCCGGCCGCCGCCGTCGCCGCGGCCGACCTGGTGATCGCGGTGCTGGGCGACCACGCCTCGGTCCACGCGGTACTGGATCCGGTGGCCGATGGGCTGCGAGGCAAGGCGCTGATCGATCTCACCAGCACCACTCCGGAGGAGTCGCGGGAGTTCGGCCGATGGGCCGCCGACCGCGGTATCGACTTCCTGGACGGCGGCATCATGGCGGTACCGCCCATGATCGGCGGGCCGGGCGCCTCCATCCTCTACAGCGGGTCGGAGCAGGTCTTCGAGCGATTCCGCACCGATCTCGAAAAGCTCGGCGCGGCAGACTATTTCGGCGACGATCCCGGAACCGCCGCGCTCTACGATTTCGCGCTGCTGGCCGGTATGTACGCCATGTTCACCGGGTTCTTCCACGGCGCCGCCATGGTGCGTTCGGCCGGGGTCACGGCCACATCCTTCGCACCCCGGGCGGCCGCGTACGTCACCGCCATGGCGGGACTGCTCCCGGCATATGCCGAGGTGATCGACAGCGGCGACTACACCGACGAGGTACAGCCCGCGCGATTCCACAAACCCGCCTTCGACGCGATCGTGCGGGCCAGCCGGGACGCCGGGGTCGCCCTGGACATCGTCGGCCCGATCAAAAACCTCATCGACCGGCAGATCGCCGACGGCCGGGCGGGGGAGGGGTTGGAGCGGATCACCGAGGAGCTGGCCGGGAACCGCGAGTAACGCGCACCGCCGGCGCCCGCCGCCTGTCGGTGGTGACCGGCATGATCCGGTCATGGCGTTCACCAACCGGATCGAAGTGCGAGTTTCCGACCTGGATCTCCAAGGACACGTGACCGGCGCGGCATATCACCAGTACGCCGATCACTCCAGGTTCGCGTGCGTGCAGGCGGCGGGTATCTCGGTGGCGGAGATGATCGCGGCCGGTTTCGGCCCGGTGAACCTGGAAACGGTCCTGCGTTTCCAGCGGGAGCTACGCGGCGGCGACTTCGTCGATATCACCTGCGACTGGGTGTGGGGGACGGGCAAGACCTACCGGGTCGAGCATGTCCTCACCCGCCCGGACGGGGAGGTCGCCGCGACGGTGACCCACGTCAGCGGGCTACTGGACCTGACCACCCGCCGCCTCGTCGCCGACCCGGCCGGGCAATGGCGGTCGATGGCGAGCCGGCCCGAACTGCTGCAGCTTGTCCGATATTGATGCACGTATAAAGGTTTGCGCCATCAAGCCTGTCAATCTGCTGTGCCCGGCCGGGCTACCCATCGCGTAGGTTGTCCCGTGACCGCAGCGATCATGTCGTAGTCGCCGTCGTAGTGCAGCACGGTGGTGTGGTGCCGTTCGGCGACGGCGGCAATGATGAGGTCGGCAACCGACAGTGCTCGCCAAGTTCCACCCTCTATCAGCAGGCCCTGGATCTCGACAGCGCGATCCCAGGCTTCGTCGGGGGTCGGCAACCAGTCGAAACCGCGCAATTCATCGCGAATCCGCTGGGCGTCGGTCTTCGACCGGGCCGAGTGCAATATCTCCAGCTCGACCGCCCCGCAAATGGCCAAGAGACCGGCATTGTGTAGCGGCTCGATAACCGCGCGGACGGCGGGCTTCGGGTAGCGAGCGAACGCCGACTTGTCGATGAGGTACCGGGTGGGCAACTTCAGGCCGCACCTTGGCCGGCCGGCGGATCGACTGGGCCGGTCAGGTCCGGGAGGCCGCCCGCGCCGATCCAGTCGAGGAAGGATTGTCGCCGACGGCGCTTGATCGCATCCTCGAGGGCGGCATTCACGGTTGCGACCTTGGTTGTCGTTCCGAAAATCTCGGCTGCGGCGGCCAACTTCTCGTCGTCTACGTCGATGACAGTTCGTGCCATGGCGCGTCACCTCCTGATATCGGTTCCCTTCAGATGATATCGCATACGCCTGAGGTTGATATCAATCAGCGGTACCGCCCTACAACCAGGTGTCCAGGGTCGTGGTGGTGAGGAAGTGGTCGAGATCGGCGCGCCAGGGGGCCGGGGTGGTCTTCTCCGGTTCGATGGCGGTGTACTGGCCCCGGTAGAACAGCAGCGGGCGGCCGTTGGTGGTGGCGGGGGTCTCCGACATGGCCAGGACGCGGCCGATGACGATGAAGTGGTCGCCGCCGTCGACCACGCTGTCCACCCGGCAGTCGATGGTGGCCAGGGAGTTGTCCAGCCGGGGCAGGCCGAGGTCGGAGGTGTGCCAGTCGGTTCCGGCGAACTTGTCCGGTTCGCGGGAGCCGAATTTCGCGCAGACCGGTTGCTGTTCCTCGGCGAGTACGTTCACGCAGAATCGGCCGTTGGCCTCGATGGCGGCCCAGGACCGCGAACCCTTGGTCGGGCAGAACAGCACCAGGGGTGGTTCGAGGGAAAGGGCGGCGAAGGACTGGCAGGCGAAACCGATGGGGGTTTCGTCGTCGGTGAGCGTGGTGATGACCGTGATGCCGGTGCAGAACTGCCCGAGGATATTGCGGAACTGCCGGGGGTCGATGGTGGCCTGCTCCGCGGCCGCTTCGCCCGCGCCGTCGGCCGGATCCGCTGGTGCCGTCACGTTCATACCGTCCTCGCCTCGTTCATGGAGCTGCCGGCGGACGGGCCGCCGGATTCAGCCGGACCCGATGCGAGTATCGCACCGGGTCCGGCCGGAGATCACTTGAAACCCACGGAGAAATCGTGGCCCCAGAGGCTCACCGCGGTGGATTCCCGGGCGGTCCAGCTGTGGTCGTCGACTTCCAGTCCTTCACAGCCGAATTCGACGTCGAACCCACCGGGAGTCTTCATATAGAACGACAGCATCTTGTCGTTGATATGCCGGCCCAGGGTGGCCGACATCTTCACCTTCTTGCGCATGGCCCGGTCCAGGCACAGGCCGACATCGTCGGAGTTCTCCACCTCGACCATGAGGTGGACGATGCCGGTCGGGTTGGGCAGCGGCAGGAAGGCGAGCGCGTGGTGCCGCGGATTGCACCCGTAGAACCGCAGCCAGGCCGGGTCCCCGTCCTCCGGCCGGCCCACCAGCTGCGGCGGCAGGCGCATCGAATCGCGCAGCCGGAATCCGAGTACGTCCTGGTAGAACGCCTGGGCCGCGGCATCGTCGTTGCAGGTCAGCACGACATGGCCCAGGCCCTGTTCGGCGGTGACGAATTTGTGGCCGTACGGGCTGACGAACCGCCGGCCGAGGTACTGCGCGCCGTAGAACGCCTCGAGGGTGTTGTCGGAGGGATCCCGGAAGCGGATCATCCCTTCGACCCGGCGCTCGGCGAGTTCCTCCTTGGTGCCTTCTTCGAAGTCGACGCCGTTCTTCTCCAGCGTCTCCCGGAGGCGTTGCAGCGCGGGACCGTCGGTGACCTCCCAGCCCGAGACGAGCAGGCGGTCCCGCTCGCCGGGCACGATCACCAGGCGGGCGGCGAAATCGTCCATCCGGAGATAGAGCGCCTCGGGGTTGTTCCCGTCGCCCTCCATCATGCCGAGCACTTTCAGGCCGTACTCGCGCCAGGCCGCCATATCGGTGGCCTCGATACGCATATAGCCGAGTGCCTTGATACTCATCGTCACTTCTCCTTGACGCCGAGCAGGAAATCAGTGGCCAGCCGGTTGAATTCGGCGAACTTCTCCAGCTGTGCCCAGTGCCCGCATCCGCCGAATACGTGCAGTTGTGCGCGCGGGATGCTTTTGAGCGCCACCAGCGCGCCGTCGAGCGGGTTCACCCGGTCCTCGCGGCCCCAGATCAGCAGCACCGGCTGGCGCAATTTGTACGCGTCCCGCCAGAGCATGCCCTTCTCGAAATCGGCGCTCGCGAACGATTTACCCATGGCACGGGTGGCGGCCAGCGCCTCGGGGGTGCTCGCCGAGGCGAAACGTTCCTCGATCAGTTCCTCGGTGACCAAGGACTGGTCGAAGACCATGATCCGCAGGAACGCCTCGAGGTTCTCCCGGGTGGGTTCGTAATTGAACTTGCCCAGCAGTTTGACGCCCTCGGTGGGGTCGGGGGCGAAGAGGCTGGTGCTCAGACCGCCCGGCCCCATCAGGATCAGTTTCCCGGCGCGATCGGGATAGTCGAGCGCGAAGCGCACCGCGGCGCCGCCACCGAGCGAGTTGCCCAGCAGGTGGACCCGGCCGGTGAGCTCCAGAGTGTCGAGCAGATCCTTCAGCGCCGAGGAGCTGTGTACGAAGTACTGCGGGTGCTCGGTCGGCTTGTCGGATTGCCCGTACCCGGGCTGATCGACCGCGATCACGTGGAAGTCGCGGGCCAGCACCGGAATGTTGCGAGAGAAGTTCGACCACGAGGACGCGCCCGGCCCACCGCCGTGCAGCAGCACGATGGTGGGACCGTTGCCGACACCGGCCTCGTGGTAGTGCAGTTTCAGATCCGGACGAACCTGGGCGAATCGCGAGGTGGATTCGTAGGTGAGTTCGGCGGTCGAGGTCATCACACCATCCCGTCGGAAACCGGCAGCCCGAATTCGTGCGTGCCGTACATGACGTAGGCGCGCTCGGGATCGTTGGAGGCGTGCACGCGCCCGGCGTGCGCGTCACGCCAGAACCGCTGCAGCGGGGTGCCGTTCACCAGCGCGGTGGCACCGGAGCTCTCGAAGAGTTTGTCGATCGAGGCGATGGCCCGGCCGGTCGCGCGGACCTGGTCGCGCCGAGCGCGTACGCGCAGGTCGAACGGGATCTCCTTGCCCTCGAGCAGCAGCGCGTATTCGTCGGCCACATTGCCCGACAGCTGACGCCAGGCGGCATCGATATCGCTGGAGGCCTCGGCGATCCGGACCTTGGTGAAGGGATCTTCCTTGGCCTTCTCACCGGCGTAGGCGGCGCGCAGCCGCTTGCCCTGGTGCTCGACGTGGGCCTCGTAGGCGCCGTAGGCCATACCGACGATCGGCGCGGAGATGGTGGTGGGGTGGATGGTGCCCCACGGCATCTTGTACACCGGGTCGGTATTACTTTCCAGGCCGGGCGATTTCAGGTCGTTCATGGTCTTGTAGCTGAGGAACCGGTGCGTGGGTACGAAAACGTCCTTCACCACGAGCGTGTTCGAACCGGTGCCGCGCAGGCCGACCACGTTCCAGACGTCGTCGATCTCGTATTCGGAGCGGGGGATCAGGAAGCTGCCGAAATCGACCGGTTTGCCGTTCTTGATCACCGGTCCGCCGACGAAGGTCCAGTCGGCGTGCCCGGAGCCCGAGGACCAGGCCCACGAGCCGCTGACCCGGTAGCCGCCGTCGACCACGGTGCCGGCACCCATGGGCGCGTAGGACGAAGAGATCCGCACATCGGTGTTCTCGCCCCACACCTCTTCCTGCGCGTCCTGGCCGAACAGCGCCAGATGCCAGTTGTGCACGCCGATGATCCCGGCGACCCAACCGGTGGAGCCGCAGGCGCTGGCGATCTTGCGGACGGTGTCGTAGAAGACGACCGGGTCCGCGGCGTGTCCGCCCCACTGCTTCGGCTGCAGCAGCCGGAAGAAGCCGGCTTCCTGCAGGTCCTTGATCGATTCCTCGGGGATCTGCCGAAGGTCTTCGGCCTCCTGTGCGCGGGCGCGCAGCGTGGGCAATAGCGCTTCGACCCGTTCGGTCACTTCTCGCGTCATCTCCGGCCCCTGCTCCTGCCTGGTCGTTTGCTAACCGGTAGTCATCTGCTCGGCGCAGAATTTACCTCTGAGACTAGAACAGGTTCTCGTTCATGTCGAGAACCGGTGCCGGAGGGCCGCATATATGCGACATGTGCTGGATGTGGCGTGAATAGCTGGCGTTCGGGGCGTCAGTTTTGTAACGTGTTCTAGTACAGCAGGAGGAGGAATTGCGATGGCAGTAACCCCCCCGTCGCCGAGCGATGGGCCCGGAGGAGGCAGCGTGCGTAACCACGGAGGGACCCGCGCGGCGGCGGATCCGGCGCAGCGCGGCGGTGCGAAGGTCCGGGAGCTCGACGTCGGCTCGGTTCCCACCCGGTACGCGCGCGGATGGCATTGCCTGGGGTTGGCGCAGAATTTCCGGGACGGCAAACCGCATTCGGTGCAAGCGTTCGGCACCAAACTGGTGATCTGGGCCGACAGTGCCGACGAATTGCACGTACTCGACGCCTACTGCCGGCATATGGGCGGCGATCTCAGCATGGGTGAGATCAAGGGCGACGATGTCGCCTGCCCGTTCCACGATTGGCGCTGGGGCGCGACCGGCAAATGCACGTCCATCCCCTACGCGCGGCGGGTCCCGCCACTGGCGCGTACACGGCGCTGGACCACGCTCGAGCGCAACGGCCAGCTCTTCGTCTGGCACGACCACGAGCGCAACGAACCGCCGCCCGAGGTCACCATCCCCTATATCAAAGGTCCCTACACCGATGCCGACGGCAATCCGGTGGAGGAACTCGACAGTGGCTGGACCCAGTGGACCTGGAACTCGTTGCTGATCGAGGGCGCGAACTGCCGTGAGATCATCGACAACGTCGTGGATATGGCCCACTTCTTCTATATCCACTACGCCTTCCCCACCTTCTTCAAGAACGTTTTCGAGGGACATGTCGCCACTCAGTTCCTGGAGACCAAGGGTCGGCCCGATGTCGGGATGGGCGCCAAATACGCGGGCGATCAGCTCCTGAAATCGGAGGCTTCGTACTTCGGGCCCTCCTACATGATCAATCCCCTGGTCAACAGCTACGGCGGTTACGAGATCACGGTCAACCTGATCAACTGCCACTATCCGGTGTCCCAGGATTCGTTCATGCTGCAGTGGGGTCTGACCGTCGAAAAGCCGAAGGGCCTCGACGACGAGACCGCGCAGAACCTCGCGAAGACCATGGCCGATTTCTTCGGTGACGGCTTCCTGCAGGACGTGGAGATCTGGAAGCACAAGTCCAAGGTCGAGAACCCGCTGCTCTGCGAGGAGGACGGTCCGGTCTATCAGTTGCGGCGCTGGTACGACCAGTTCTACGTCGACGTCGCCGACGTGACCGAGAAGATGACCCAGCGGTTCGAATTCGAGGTCGACACCGCCAAGGCGAACGAGGCATGGGAAGCCGAGGTCGAAGAGAACCTGCGGCGTAAACGCGAACAAGAGGCGGCCGCGGCGGACGCCGACCAAGCGGAGGCAGGAGTCTGATATGACCCGCTGGGCAAAAGCACCCGACTTCGCCGACCAGCCCGCCCGGCAGGCCGCGGTGCGGGCCCAGACGGTCGTGGACCAGCAGCGATACCTGGAGGACGGCCTGACACCGCTGCGGTGTCAGGCCTGCGACGCCGAGGTACGGGTCCGTAAGAGCAGCTCCCGGCAGACCTCGGTGCAATGGGCCGAGAACCCGGCTACCCGCTGTCCGGTCTTCGCCGAACTCAGCGCCAAGGGGTACGGGCCCGGGCGGCCGGATACCTGTGAGCGTTTGCAGAAGACCATCAAATGGGCCGTCGACGAGGGGTTGCTCGAGGTTCCGGAGTAGCCGTCCGGAATCAGGCGGCCTGGTACGGCCGAGGTGTCTCACCGGCGACATCCCTTCTGCGGAGTCGCACGGGCGCTGTGCTGGGACATCTCAGTGGGCTAACCTGTTAGCTAAGGAGGTGTCCATGGCGAGCAGCGCAGCAGAGCAGTTCAATATCCACGAGGCGAAGACCAACCTGTCCCGCATCGTGGAGCGGGTGGAACGCGGCGAGGAGATCGTGATCAGCCGGGCCGGGCATCCGGTAGCCAAGGTGGTGCCGCTGGTCCGGCGAGCCGACCGTACCGGTCGTGGGTCGCTCCGTGGAACGCTCGTGCTGGAAGCGGATTGGGATTCCGACGAGACGAACGAGGCGATAGCCGACGAGTTCGGCATGTCGCGATGAGCCTGTTGCTCGATACCCATGTGGTTCTGTGGTGGCTCGCGGACGCCCCCACGCTCAGCGGCGAAATGAAGGATCGGCTCGATCACGACCCGGATGTTTTCGTAAGTGCTGCATCCGTCTGGGAGGTGGCGATAAAGCAGGCAGGTGGCAAGCTGGGCGGACCGGCCGACCTTCCGGAGCGAGTGCGTGACAGTGGGTTCAATTTGTTGCGCATCGATGCAGAACACGCAATCGCTGCCGGTCGAATGCCACTGATCCACCGCGATCCGTTCGACCGCATGCTGTTGGCGCAGGCCAGTTCGGAAGGCTTGGTGCTGGCCACCCGCGACCCGTGGTGCCAGAAATACGAGGTACCGACGCTGGCGGTCTGACGGGCTACAGTCCGCGCCAGGGCGCAGGTGAAAGAGCACCGGTTGCATGGCTACGGCCGCTTCCAGAAATCTGGAAGCGGCCGTATTTCATTTGGTGATAGGATCGTATCGGCCGTGCGGTCAGCGCCGGGAGCCGCGCTCGCGATACATGCGCCGCTGTTCCTTGGCGATACCCCGCCACACCTTGTCGCGCTCGGCCTGGAGCCGCTTGTCCGCCCGCGCTTCCATCCAGGCGTTCTCCTTGTCCAGCTTGCGATAGCTGCGCACCCGCCGTTCCGGTACTTCCCCGGATTCGACGGCCGCGCGGACCGCGCAACCCGGTTCGGCGTCGTGGGCGCAGTCGGCGAACCGGCAGCCGGTGGCGAGTTCCTCGATATCGCTGAAGGTCCGGCTGATGCCCTCGGCTGCGTCCCATAGGCCGACACCCCGCAGTCCGGGGGTGTCGATGAGGGTGCCGCCGGTGGGTAGCGGCCGCAGTTCGCGGTGCACCGTGGTGTGCCGGCCTTTCTTGTCGGCCGCGCGAACGGTGTCGGTGGCGAAGACCTCCGCGCCGAGCAGTGCGTTGGCCAGTGTGGACTTACCCGCACCGGACGGTCCCAGCAGAACCACCGTGCCGCTCAGTACCGCGACCAGCACATCGAGACCGAGTTCGGCGGTCGCGCTGACCGCCAGCACCGGGGCGCCCGGCGCCACGGCACGGACCTCGTCGAGCGGAAGATCCTCGGTGGTATCCGCCTTGGTGAGTACGACCACGGGCTGGGCGCCGCTCTCCCAGACCAGGGCGAGCATCCGTTCGATGCGCCCCAGATCCACGTCGCCGTCGGCGGGCGCGCAGATCAGCACCGTATCGACATTGGCGGCCAGTACCTGGCTCTCCGACCGTCCGGACGCGGCGGAACGGGTGATGGCGGTACGCCGGGGCAGCAGGGCCCGGACATGTGAACGAGCATCCAGGCTCACCCAGTCGCCGGTGCACAGACCGCTCACCGAGGAGTCCGCGCGCGGGCAGGTGGCCCGGGCGGGCCCGGTGGGGGTCACCACATCGCATTCGCCACGATCCATCCGGACGATGCGGGCGGGGACGCAATCGGCGTCGAGGAGCGGGAGGTACTGCTCGGCTACATTTTCTGTCCAGCCGAAAGGGACGAGTGGGTCGAAGTCGACCATGAGGGAGGAAATCCTTCGTCGGGGCCGAGCCCGACCGGGCTCAGCGAGTGGAGTTCGAGAGGGAGAACGACGGGGCGGTACGAACCGGTGCGGTTCGCCGCGCCACGGCAATCCGGGCGACCGTCACGTTCTCCACCTCCTTCACAATTCGCTGTTGCCGGCTACTTTGGCACGGCACCCGTGCCCACGCAATTCTTTTTTCTCGCATCGCATGCCGCTGCTCGGGGTCGAGGAACATCGTTGAGAAATCCGGCGCTTAGCGGTTACCGCACATGGCAGCTCACTATGTGCGGTAGTGTCGCAGTCGTCCTGCTCACGCGGCGGCGGGTCGGGAACTATCTGCGGTACTGGTGGGAGGCCGGTCGATGGGACGGGATCGGATGCTGCCGACGCCGGTGAATGATGTGCGATTGGCCGACGCGGTGCGGATCTACCTGGCCACGATCACGGTGTCCAACACGCGTGCAACCTATGCGGCGGCGCTGGAGAAGTTGGTGGCAGATTTCGGCGCGGACACGAATGTGGCGCTGCTGGATCAGGAACCGGACCGGGTCAGTGGCTGGTTCACCTTCGTGTGGGGCAGCAAGGCCCCCAAGACGTTCAACATCCGGTTGACCGCGCTCGCGGCAGCGTGCGGGTATTGGCGCGAACAGCAGTGGCTGGCCGGTGATCCGTTGGTGCGGTTGCGGGCCCGGCCCGCACCAACGGATACCAGTAGGGCACTGAGCCGTGAGCGGGTCGCCGAGATTCTGGGATCGGATGCGGCGCTGCGGGAACGGGTGTTGTGGCACACGCTGTACGAATCCTCGGCGCGTGCCGAGGAGGTGCTGATGCTCGATGTAGCCGACCTGGATACGGCGAACCGGTGCGCGGTGGTGACCCGTAAGGGCGGGGCGCGGGAGGTCATTGCGTGGCAGACCGGCGCGGCGCGGTTGTTGCCGCGGATGCTGGCCGGCCGCAAATCAGGTCCGTTGTTTCTCACCGACCGCAGAGCGCGGCCTTCGGTGGCCCGCAACGATATCGACCCGTCGACCGGGCGGGCGCGCCTGTCGTATCGGCGGGCGGCGGAGTTGTTCGAGACTCACACCGAACGTTTCGACGACGGCCCGTACACGCTGCACCAGTTGCGGCATTCGCGGCTGACCCACGCCGCCGAGGAAGGAGCCTCGACGCCGGTGCTGATGAAACTGTCGGGGCATACCTCCGTACGCAGCCTCGCCAAATACGCGCGGGTATCCGACGACGGGCTACGGCGGTATCAAGCCGACAGCGACCCCGCCGCACGGCGGCGAGCAGGTCGGTGATCAACAGATGAGATCCGCGACCAGGCCCGATGCGCGCGTCGGAGGCGGCGGCAAGCGATGAAGGGCGTGCCCGGTGAGCTAAGGCAACAGTTGCAGCGGATGGCGGACGACATGATCGAACTGCTCAGCCGCCGGACCGGTACCCACCTGCACGACACGTTGGGCGACGTGGCCGATGAGGTCCGCGCCGCGCGCAGAACAATTGGCGATGCCTCCGAGCACGGCGCCCGCGAGATCGAAAAAGCAAGCGAGGGACGGAGCCCCGAACACACGGGAGCGACCCCACACGAAGACAATGTCCATTCACCACCGCGCCTGATCGATCGGTCCATCCCAGGTCAGCGATACTACAAACAGGATACGGCGAGCCCACGGCTCCACGCTGAGGGTAAGGTTTTGGGTAGCAGTCTCTTCGTGAGCCTCAGAACTGAACTGGAAAACGGACAACGGTCGACTCTGCTGAACGGTGCGGAACAGTTCCAAACAATTCTGAAATTCTTCGAAGGAAAGTTCACTTCGATAGTGGGAAATTGGCAATTCGGATCGAACCTTGCCGGCTTGAACGAGCTCACTGGTAAGGGATTGTCGCTGGAGGTCGCAGCGGCGAAGACATGGACTGGAAAACAAGCTGCTAAAGCGGGGTTCGAGAGGGTGGAAATTGTGAACGTCGAGGGGAGCCCCGGAGAGTACACCAGTGCAATGGTGGAGTTTAACCGATGAACTATTACGAGCCGAAGTTTGACGAAGGGGCTGCCGCGCTGGTGGCCTCAAAATATCGAGAAGGATGGGTTCCCTCTCGGATACTTCGAGAGATGGTGACACTGTACCCAGATGTGTCGACGCTCGACTTAATGGAATTGATGCAGACTGCATTCAATCTACCTTACCCGGCCGTTCAATGCATCGGGGGCTGGTGGATGGACGGGACTGGCGAACTTTCCGATACCGAACTCGACGCTTTCCTGATCGAAGAAATTGCGAAAGTATTACCACGATGCGGAAGAGATGGAAAAGGGGATTCGAAGCAATGAGCGAATATTCGGCTTGCGACCCTTGGATTTCGGCATAGACTGATCGACCCGTTCATGTATTCGTCGGCTTCGACACCAGTATTGCTGTGGGCACCCGGCCGGCAGCGAGTGCCTCATTCGTCGTTGTCCGCGTCCGGATCCCGTAACGAACGGTGGGTTCCGCCGAGGTCGGGCAGGTGGAAGGCGTAGTGCCCGTCCAGGCCGCTGTGGCTGCGGATGAACGCCGACAACCGGGCGGCGTCTTCCTCGCGTACCGGATAGTTCAGTGCGCGAAGCTGTTCCAGGGCGCGGTCGCTGTAGACGGTGTTCCACAATACGATACAGTTGAGCACCAGCCCGAGCGCGGAGAACTGGTCTTCCATGCCTTCGTAGTAGGCGCGCACCATCTCCCCCTTCTTACCGTGGTAGATCCGCCGTGCCAGGTCGTGGCGCCCTTCGACGAGGTTGGCCTGGGCCTTGCCTTCCAGCACCGCCGCACCCGCGGCGGTCGCGCCGAACTCGGCCACTCGCATCATCGGTGGCAGGAACGTGCGCACCGTCGCCAGTCGCCCAGCCAGCTCCTCGAGCCGCTGCCCATCCAACTCGGCGTCATCGACCGGCACCAACTCGTCGATCGCGGCCACCGCCCGGCGCAACTCGCTCTTGGTGACGGTGCTCTCGATGTGATCCCAGATCAGCTCCAGGCTCAGCTCCAGCCCCACCTCGGTCATCTCCAGCAGCACCTTCACCGCGGCGGCGAGCCTGCCCGCGTGCCGGAACACCCTGGGGTAGCGGCGAAGCTTCTCGTCCTTGGATTCGCGTTCGGCCTTGGAGTACAGGTCGGTGACCATCAGCAGGTCGAACAACTCGAGGACATCATCGGTGGCGCGCTCGATCAGCACCTTCACCGTCGCCACCAGCACCGCCAGCCGGTACTCGGGCGGCTCTAGCCGGCGCAACTGGGGTGCCTTACTCGACAACCCGTAGGTCGCCAACCCGACCAGCCGCCGCGGCACCTCCGAGACATCCAGGTTCATTCCGACCCCGATCAGGCCCGACAACCGGCCCACCGCCGCGACCATGCCTTTCGAGGTGGGCCGGAACACACCCTTACGCAGCCGCTCCAACTCGGTGACCCGCCCCTTGCCGTCGGCGGGCGGGCTCAGCAGCGACCGCAGCGCCGCCTTGGACGACCCCGGCAACCGTTCCGTGAGCTGAGCCCACAGCCGCCGATCGGCGGCCTTGCGGCCCTCGCCGACGAGGCGTTCCAATGTCGTGATTCCCGGCAGCAGGGCTTGGCGCTTCCGCAGCCAGGCCACCGCGCCGTCGAAAATTGCTTTCGGCCCGTCGCCGGTCATCCACGACTGATCCGCGATCCACGCCGACAACTCCGCCTCGACCTCGCCGAACGAAACCAGACCGCACTCACGCTGGATCTCCCAAGCGTGCTCAAGCTTGGTCTTCTCCCGATTCAAATAATTCTTCACGCACGACGGATCAGTGATACCGAGCTGCTCAGCGATCACCTACCAGCCAACCCCGTTCACCGAACCAGCTCACTAGCGCCGGATTCCGCGAAACTGTTCCTCGACCCCCTGCTCGTAGCGGGGACTCACGAAAAAGCTGTGGACGCCCCTCTCCGGCGATCGTGTCATCGCCCGGCCCCGGTTTCGAGCAGCTCGAACATCCGCCCGGGCTTCATCGATCACCCTGGCCGCGATGTACTCGCGCGAGTGCCCGAGCACGTCAGCCGGTGACCAGCGGACGCCGCGGTACGCCGAAGAGCTCGGCGTCGCCGTGGGCGCGTTTGAAGTACAGGTGCGCGTCGTGCTCCCAGGTGATGGCGATACCGCCGTGCAGCTGGATGGTTTCCGCGGCGATCGTGGAGAACGATTCGGAGCACTGCCGACGGGCGGCCCAGACGTCCTCGGCGGCCGACGGCGCGTCCTCGGCCACCGCGAAGCCGGCGGCCAGGGCGGCCGATTTCGCCGACTCGGCGAGTACGTACATATCGGCCATCCGGTGCTTGAGGGCCTGGAAACTGCCGATGACCCGGCCGAACTGCACCCGGGATTTGGTGTACTCGACCGTGGCCTCCAGGCAGTATTCGGCCGCGCCCACCTGTTCGGCGGCGACCGCGGCCCACGCGACGCGGTGCAGCCGTTCGATGATCGGGGCGGGGTCCGCGTCACCCAGCCGGCGCGCGGGCGTCGCGGTGAACGAGATCTCCGACAGGGCGCGGGAGGGGTCCATGGCGGCGACCCGGCGCCGCTCGACACCGTCGGCGCTCGGGTCGACCTCGAAGAGTCCGGTTTCGGTGACCACGATCAGAGTGTCGGCTACGGTGCCGTCGAGCACGTAGTGGGCCGTACCGCCGAGGGTTTCTCCCTCGGCCCGCACCCCGAAGTCGTCCCAGCCACGGGCCGAGGCCCAGCAGACGGCGAGGGTGCGCCGACCCTCGGCGACCTCGGGCAGCAGCCGCGCGCAGGCCTCCTCGTCACCGGAGAGCAGTACCGCCTGCACGCCCAGTACCGCCGAGCCCAGCATCGGCACATCGGCGAGCGTCCGGCCGAGTTCGCCGACCACGAGCAGGGATTCGGCCAGGCCCGCGCCGAACCCGCCGAACTCCTCGGGTACGGCCAGCGCGGCCACGCCGACCTGTTCGCACAGCTGCGCCCACAGCTGTGGGTCGTAGCCCAGGTCGGTGTCCATGGCCTTACGGACGCCGGCTCGCGCGTCACGTTTGGCCAGCAGCCCCCGGACCGCCGCCACCAGCTCCTGCTGTTCCTCGCTGATCATCTTTTCTCCCGTGGTTTCGGACCGACACCGGCAGCGCAACCCTGGCGTTCCCGCCGCACCTGCCGGTTCTCCGGTCAGGTGAGCGCGCCGGCCGGATCCGCGGCGGACCCGGCGCGCAGCGCCTCGGCGATCCGGCCGCGGTGCAGATCCGGGGTGCCCCAGGCGGTGCGCAGGGCGGTGACCCGGGTCAGCCACAGCGACAGGTCGTATTCGGCGGTGTAGCCGATGGCGCCGTGCACCTGCAAGGCGGCGCGGGCCGCCCGGTAGGCGGCGTCGGCGCAGGCGACAGCCGCGGCGGAGGTGTCGCGGGCCCGGTTGGCCGTCGCGGTGGTCAGCGCGGCCCGGTACAGCAGCGGTTCGGCGAGGTCGAGCCCGATGAGGACATCGGCCAGCTTCTGTTTGACCGCCTGGAATTCACCGATCGGGCGGCCGAACTGTTTGCGCTGCTTGACGTAATCGGCCGACGCGTCGAGCAGTGCCTTGCCCGCACCGAGCAGCTGGGCCGCGTTGGCCAGGGCGCCGGCGTCGAAAGCGGCCGCGGCGGCCGCGGCGGCCCGCGGTCCCTCGGCGAGAAGCTCATCGGTCTCGACCGTGAACAGCCGGCGTGCGGGATCCACCGAGCGCATCGATTCGCCGACCCGTCCCGTGCCGATCCGGTCACCGTCGGCCACCAGGACAAGATCGACCCGGTCGGCGTCCACGGCGATCGCCCGGCCGCCCGTACCGGCGAAGGCGACGGTGGCCGACACGGTGCCCTCGGAGACTCCGGGCAACCAGCGCCGGGCCGGTTCGGGGTCGGTGCCGACGAGCGTTTGGAGCAGCGCGGGGACCGCGGCCGCCGACTCCACCAGCGGCCCGGGTGCCGCGGCCCGGCCGATCTCGACGAAGGCCACCACCTGGTCCAGCGGTTCGGCGTCCAGACCGCCGAACTCTTCGGTGATGGTCAGGCCGAACGCTCCCGCGGCGGCCAGCTGTTCGATCAGTGCCCGGCCGGGCGCCGGATCGCCGGCGCTCCACGCCCGCACCGCGGCGGTCGTCGAACCGGACTCGAAGAGTTTGCGGATACTGGCACCGAAATCCTGATGCTCCGGGCTGAGCGCGAATTTCATCGGTTGCTTCCCCTCGGTAGGCCGAGGAGCCGCTCGGCGATGATGTTGCGTTGGATCTCGTTGGTGCCGGCGTAGATGGGGCCCGACAGCGAGAACAGATAGCCGTCGGTCCAGCGGCTCGCCTGCTCGGCTTCGGGCCCGAGCAGGTCCAGTGCGGTTTCGTGCATGGCGATATCGAGTTCGGACCAGAACACCTTGGTGATCGACGATTCGGCGCCGAGCTTGCCGCCCTGGTCGAGCCGCGTGACCGTCCCGAAGGTGTGCAGCCGGTAGGCCTCGCTGCCGAGCCAGGCGTCGACCACCGCGTCGCGGGCCGCGGTGCCGGTATCGCCGCGTTCGGTCCACAGGTCGATCAACCGCCGCGCGGTCGCGCTGAACCGGCCGGGGCTGCGCAGCGAGAGACCGCGCTCGTTGCTGGAGGTGCTCATGGCGACCCGCCAGCCCTCGTTGGGGGCGCCGATCACATCGCTGTCGGGAACGAAGACATCGTCGAGGAAGATCTCCGCGAACCCGGGCTCCCCGTCGAGCTGGGGGATCGGGCGGACGGTGACGCCGTCGGCGTCGAGCGGGAACATCAGGTAGGTGAGGCCGCGGTGCCGCTCGGCGGCGGGGTCGCTGCGGAACAGGCCGAACGCCCGGTCGGCGAACGCCGCCCGGGAACTCCAGGTCTTCTGGCCGCTGAGCACCCAACCGCCCTCGGCGCGCCGGGCGGTGGAGCGGATACCGGCCAGATCGCTACCGGCCTCCGGCTCCGACCAGGCCTGGGCCCAGATATCGTCGCCGCGGGCCATCCGCGGCATGATCCGCTCCAACTGCTCTGAGGTGCCGTGCTCGAACAGGGTGGGGGCCAGCAGGAAGATACCGTTCTGACTCACCCGGCCCGGGGCGCCCGCCGCGTAGTACTCCTGTTCGAAGAGCACCCATTCCAGCAGCGACGCGTCCCGCCCACCGAACTCGCGCGGCCACGACACCACCGACAACCGGGCCTCGGCCAGGGTGCGTTCCCAGGCGCGATGGGCTTCGAAACCGGCCTCGGTGTCCATGGACGGCAGCGGTTCCGCGGGCACGTTCGCGGCCAGGAATTCGCGGACCTCCCGCTGGAATTCCCGGGTGCCTTCGTCGAGATCGAGATCCATTCAGTCTTTCCCGTCCGTATTCTTCGCGTCGGCCGTGCTCGCCTGCGCTTTCATCGTTCTGGCGTTCATACCGCCGAGGGAATCCGCTCCGACCTCGGCGTTGTGCGCGTGCGCGAAATGGTGGAGCCCGAACACCGAATCCATTCCGGCGCGCATTCCCATGAGGTCCTCGGACTGGTTGACCGCTTTCTTCGTCAACGCCAGCCCGAACTGCGGCATGGCCGAGATCTTCTCGGCCAGCGCCATGGTCTCCGATTCCAGGTCGGCGCGCGGCACGACCCGGTTGACCATGCCCCACTCCTTGGCCTGCGCGGCGCCGAACCGGTCACCGGTGTACAGGAATTCCTTGGCGGCCCGGGGACCCATCACCCACGGATGGGCGAAGTATTCGACACCCGGAATCCCCATGCGCACCACGGGGTCGGAGAAGAACGCGTCGTCCGCGGCGATGATCAGATCGCAGACCCAGGCCAGCATGAGACCGCCCGCGATACACGCGCCCTGCACCATGGCGATGGTCGGCTTGGGGATCTCCCGCCAGCGGCGGCACATCCCCAGGTACACCTCCATCTCGCGGGCGAAGCGCTGATCACCGCCGGGGCGGTCGATATGGTCCCACCACAGCGCGGCCTTGTTCGGGTACTTCACATGATGGTCGCGTCCGGGGGTGCCCAGGTCGTGGCCGGCGCTGAAGTGTTTCCCGTTGCCTGCCAGCACGATGACCTTGACCTCGGGGTCCGCCACCGCACGCTCGAACGCGGCGTCGATCGCGTAGGTCATCACCGAGTTCTGGGCATTGCGGTAGCCGGGCCGGTTCAAGGTGACCACCGCGATCGCGCCGCGGCGTTCGTAGGTCACCACATCGGGTTCGTAGGGAATGCTCCCGTCGCCGTTCGCGGGGTTCGCGGCAGGGCCGTCCGACATTACGAATTCTCCTCACGTAGCCTGCGTTTGAGCACCTTGCCGCTGGCGTTGTAGGGCAATTCGTCGCGGAATTCGACGAATCGCGGCACCTTGAAATTGGCCAGCACCTTGGTGGCATAGGAGAACACCTGGTCCTCGCCGATCGCGGCACCCGGTTTCCGGACGATATAGGCCTTGCCCACCTCACCCATCCGGGTATCGGGCACGCCGATCACCGCGACGACGGCGACACCGTCCAATCCGGCCAGGGACTGTTCGACCTCGGCCGGGTACACATTGAATCCACCGCTGACGTACATGTCCTTGAGCCGGTCGGTGATCTTCAGATAGCCGCGGTCGTCGATCACGCCGATATCGCCGGTGTGCAACCAGCCGTCCGCGTCGATCGTTCTGGCGGTGCTTTCCGGGTCGTCCAGATAACCGAGCATGACGTTGGGCCCGCGCAGCAGAATTTCCCCCGCGTCGCTGAGTTTCAGCTCGAATCCGGCCATGGGGCGGCCGCTGGTGGCGGAAATGGTCTCGGCGTCGTCGTCGACCCGGCACATGGTGCCGAATCCGGTGGATTCCGAGAGCCCGTACGCGGTGAGCACCACATCGAAATCCAGTTCCCGGCGCATCCGCTCCACCAGGACCACCGGTACCGGCGCCGCGCCTGTGACGGCCACGCGCAGGCTCGCCAGCCGGTACTCGCCGCGGTCCGGGAAATCCAGGATGGACTGGTAGATGGTGGGCGGGCCGGGCAGGACGGTGATCTGCTCCTGATCGATGAGCCGCATGGTGGTCGGTACGTCGAAAACGATCTGCGGGACCATGGTCGCCCCGGTGAGCAGGCAGGCGATGATTCCGGCCTTGTAGCCGAAGCTGTGGAAGAACGGGTTGACGATCAGATAGTTGTCGTCGCTGTTCAGCGTCGAGCATTCGGTCCAGCCGCGGACCGCGGACAGCGTCTGCCGGTGGGCGATCAGGACACCCTTGCTGCGGCCGGTGGTGCCGGAGGTGAACAGGATGTCGGACAAGTCTTCGGGGCTGATCGATTCCGCCCGCTCGCGCGCCTGCTCGCGGGTGATCCCGGCGCCGGCCGCGGCCAGCTCGGACCAGTTCAGCGCGTCCTGCACCGGCTCTTCGGTGCCTTCCACCGGGAGCACGATCACGGTGCCGATCCGCAGGTCCGGCGCGGCCGTGCGCAACTCGGCGAGCCGGTCGCGTTTGAGGAAGGTGCCCGCGATGAACAGGCCCTTGGCGTCGACCCGCCGCAGCACATCGGCCACCTCGTCGGCGACGTAGCGGGTGTTGAGCGGGACCAGTGTCGCGCCGGCGTAGTGGGCGCCGAGTGCGGCGATCACCCAGTGATGGGTATTGGGGGACCAGATGCCCACGCGATCACCGGTGCGGATGCCGCGGGCGAGCAGGGCGCGTGCCACGTCCTGGACCTGTTCGAGCAGTTGGGTCCAGTCGAGCCGGACCGGTCCGTCGGCCAGCGCGGGCGCGGCGCCGTAGTTCAGGGCGGCGGCGTGCAGGGCCAGTGGCGTGGTCCGGTCCGTCGGTGGGGTGTGCGCAGGGGGTGTCACGGGTGTCCTCGATGTCGTGCGGCCGTGGGCGGGTGCGCGGTCTGCGAGTTGCGGTCTACAAAGCAAGTGCTTGGTAGGTTATCCTACCGGCGTGGGTGCTATCCAGACCTCAGAATCCGGTACCGGTCGCGACGGCGGGCGGCAATCGGCCGAACACGCCGCCGGGGCGCGGTCGACGGCCGAACGGACCAGCGTGGCCGCCCTGAGCGCCGGCGAATTCGCCGAGCAGGTGCGGAGCTGGCTCGCCGAGCAGCTCAGCGGGGAATTCCGGGCACTGCGCGGGCTCGGCGGACCCGGCCGCGAACACGAGGCCTTCGACGAACGGCTGGAATGGGACCGCGCGCTGGCGGCCGCGGGCTGGACCTGCCTGGGCTGGCCGGTGGAATACGGCGGGCGCGCCGCGAGTGTCGCGCAGCAGATCATCTTTCACGAGGAGTACGCGAAGGCGAACGCGCCCGCGCGGGTCTCGCACGTGGGTGAGGAACTACTCGGCCCCACCCTGCTGGCCTTCGGGACCGACGCCCAGCGCGACCGCTTCCTGCCGGGAATCCGCACCGTCACCGAACTGTGGTGCCAGGGCTACTCGGAACCGGGCGCCGGCTCCGATCTCGCCGCCGTCTCGACCTCCGCCCGCCTCGACGGCGACCAATGGTCGATCAACGGGCAGAAGATCTGGACCTCGCTGGCGCATGTGGCCGACTGGTGCTTCGCGGTCTGCCGCACCGAACCGGGTTCGAAACGCCACAAAGGGCTTTCGTACCTGCTGGTGCCGATGGATCAGCCCGGTATCGAGGTCCGGCCGATCGTGCAGCTCACCGGCACCTCCGAGTTCAACGAGGTGTTCTTCGACAACGCGCGCACCGATGCCGACCTGGTCGTGGGCGAACCGGGCGACGGCTGGCGGGTCGCGATGGGCACGCTGAACGTCGAACGCGGTATCTCCACGCTCGGCCAGCAGATCCGCTTCGCCCGGGAACTCGCGGCGATCGAGAACCTGGCCCGCGAGTCCGGCGCCCTCGACGATCCACTGCTGGCGGACAAGATAGATCGTGCCTGGGTGGGGCTGCGGGTGCTGCGCGCCCACGCGCTGCGCACCATGGCCGAGACCGCCGGCGACGGCGGCCAGGCCTCGGTGGGCAAACTGCTCTGGGCCAATTGGCATCGTGGGCTCGGCGAACTCGCCATGGCGGTGCGCGGCGCCGCCGGACTCGTCGCCGCGGACGGTGATCTCGACGAATGGCAGCGGCTGTATCTGTTCACCCGCGCCGACACGATCTACGGAGGTTCGAACGAAGTGCAGCGCAACATCATCTCCGAGCGGGTGCTCGGTCTCCCTCGTGAGGCCCGGCAGTGAGCGGGCCGCTGTCGGCCGCGCCCCCGCAGACCCCGGCGCACGGGCTGCTCACCGGCCGCCGGGCCGTGGTCACCGCGGCCGCCGGTACCGGGATCGGGTCCGCGACGGCTCGCCGGCTGCTCGCCGAAGGCGCCGATGTGGTGGTCTCGGATTGGCACGAACGGCGGCTGGAGGCCACGCGTGCCGAACTGTCCGCGGAGTTCACCGGCCGCAAGGTCGCCGCGATCGCCTGTGATGTCACCAGCACCGGGCAGGTCGACGAACTGGTCCGTGGGGCGGCCGTGGCGCTGGGCGGCGTCGATATCCTCGTCAACAACGCCGGCCTCGGCGGTGAGACGCCGGTGGTCGATATGACCGACGAACAGTGGGACCGCGTCCTCGACATCACCCTCAACGGCACCTTCCGCTGCACCCGGGCCGCGCTGAACTACTTCCGCGACGCGAAACACGGCGGCGTGATCGTCAACAACGCGAGCGTGCTCGGTTGGCGGGCCCAGTACGGTCAGGCGCACTACGCCGCCGCGAAGGCCGGTGTGATGGCGCTGACCAGGTGCAGCGCGGTCGAGGCGGCCGAGCTGGGCGTCCGGATCAACGCGGTGTCGCCGAGCATCGCCCGGCATGCGTTCCTGGACAAGACCAGCTCCAGCGAACTGCTCGACCGGCTCTCCGAGCGCGAGGCCTTCGGCCGGGCGGCCGAACCGTGGGAGGTCGCGGCCACCATCGCGATGCTCGCCAGCGACTACACCACCTACCTCACCGGCGAGGTGGTCTCGATCAGCAGCCAGCGCGCCTGAGGAGAACCCGTGCGTACGGTGCCGCCCGAGGCCACTTCGGGGTCGGCCGATGATCGCGCCGGCGCCGGTCGGGGACTCGTGCGCCGGGTTCGGTACTGCCGGAGGCGGTGCTGTGCCCGCAGTGGGTTCGCGTGCCCGACGGAGTGCGGGAGAAGCGGGTCAGGCGCGGGTGAGCGCGAAGATACGCAGTTCGCGGTCGGTGCGGTGCCGGTAGGCGGTGTAGGCGCCGGTGATCTCGACGAAACGCTGGAAAATCGTTTCCGCCGCCGCGCCCTCGACCCGGGTGGCGGTGACCGGAATGCGTTCTCCCGCGATGGCCACGGTCGCGCTGGGCTCGGCGAGGAGGTTGGCGGTCCAGGCCGGGTGGCGGGCGCCACCGAAGTTGCTGCCGATGACGTAGAGGGTGGCACCGTCGTGCACGCACAGCAGCGGCTGGGTGCGCGGCTGTCCCGATCGGCGACCCGTGGTGGTCAACAGGATCACCGGTGCCCCGATCGGCCCGAGCGCGGTGTAGCGGGCGCCGGTGCGTTCGAGTACCCGGCGGTCCAGTGGGGTGAGGGCCCGGACCAGCCGGGAGCCGAACTTCGTGCCGGCGAACCTGTCTGCCACGCGGGCCAGCGGACTCTCGGGGGAACCCCACTGTCGCTGCGGGAACGGCGTCGTCATCCGGCGAATATACCGACGGGACCGGCGCGCCCTCCGGTATGTGCCGGGCCCGGGCCCGCTGCCGCACGTCTCGCAGCGATCGGCGGTTCTCCGATTCGGTTGCCGGAATTCGGTATGCGGCGGAACCGGTTCCGGATATCGGCCGTCCAAATAAACGGAAGCAGTGCGGGATTCGTATCTCTTCCGCGACGCGGGCCCGAGGGGTCCGGCTCCGACAGGGAGGGGGGAGCCGGAAACCTCGGGCCCGCCGGTCACCCACCGCCCGTGGACCAAGCAAATGCTTGGTTGTATCATGGCGGGGTGACCGCACCCGACCCCTCGAAATCGGCCCGGCGAACCGAACTACTCGATATGGCGGCAGAACTGTTCGCCGAACGGGGCGTGCGTGCCACCACGGTGCGTGATATCGCCGACGCGGCGGGCATCCTCTCCGGCAGTCTGTACCACCACTTCTCCTCGAAAGAGGGGATGGTGGACGAGATCCTGCGCGGATTCCTCGACGAACTGTTCGGACGCTACCGCGAGATCGTCGCCGCCGGGCTGAATTCGCGTGCCACGCTGGAAGCCCTGGTGCTGGCCTCCTACGAGGCCTTCGACCGATCCCATGCGGCGGTCGCCATCTACCAGTCCGAGGCCAAACGCCTGCGGGCCGCCGAACGTTTCGCCTACATCGACGACTACAACCGTGAATTCCGCGAGCTCTGGCGCCGCGTCCTCACCAGCGGCGTCGCCGACGGCAGCTTCCGCCCCGAACTCGATATCGACCTTGCCTACCGCTTCCTGCGCGACACGGTCTGGGTCGCGGTCCGCTGGTACCAGCCCGGCGGTGGGTCGATCACCGTCGACACGCTCGCCAAGCAGTACCTCACCATCGTGCTCGACGGGCTCACCGTGCCGGGCCACACCGATTAGGAGAAACTCCATGGCAACAGCTGCCCGCCGCCCCTACGCACCGTTGCGTGAGGCGTATGTGATCGATGCGGTGCGCACCCCGGTCGGGAAGCGCGGTGGCGCGCTGGCGGAGGTCCATCCGGCCGATCTCGGCGCGGCCGCGTTGCAGGGCCTGCTCGGCCGCAATTCGATCGACCCCGCCCGGGTCGACGATGTGATCGTCGGCTGTGTGGACAATGTCGGTCCACAGGCCGGCAATATCGGCCGGACGATGTGGCTGACCGCCGGATATCCGGAAGAGGTCCCCGGCGTCACCGTGGACCGGCAGTGCGGGTCCAGCCAGCAGGCCATCAACTTCGGCGCCCAGGCCATCATGAGCGGTACCGCCGAGGTCATCGTGGCCGGCGGGGTGCAGAACATGAGCGCTATCCCGATCTCCGCGGCCATGATCGCCGGTAAGGAGTACGGCTTCGATTCGCCGTTCGTCGGCGCCAAGGGCTGGGATCACCGCTACGGCACCGGCGAGGTGTCGCAGTTCCGCGGCGCGCAGTTGATCGCCGAGAAGTGGGGAATCACCCGCGAGGATATGGAGCAGTGGGCGTTGCGCAGCCACGAGCGCGCCCGCGCCGCCATCAAGGCGGGCCGGTTCGACAAAGAGATCGTGCCGGTGGGGGATTTCTGGATCGACCAGGGTCCGCGCGAGACCAGCCTGGAGAAGATGGCCTCGCTGCCCGCGCTGGAAGAGGGCAGCCCGCTGACCGCCGCGGTCGCCTCGCAGATCTCCGACGGCGCCAGCGCCGCCCTGCTCGCCTCGGAGTGGGCGGTCGAGGAATACGGTCTCACCCCGCGCGCCCGCATCATCCACGTCAGCGCGCGCGGCGCCGACCCGCTGTACATGCTCACCGCGCCCATCCCCGCCACCCGGTGGGCGCTGGAGAAGACCGGCCTGACCATCGACGATATCGACGTGATCGAGATCAACGAGGCCTTCGCCCCCGTGGTGCTGGCCTGGTTGAAGGAGACCGGCGCCGACCCGGAGAAGGTGAACGTGAACGGCGGCGCGATCGCACTGGGTCATCCCCTCGGCGCAACCGGCGCGAAACTCTTCGCCACCCTGCTGAACGAACTGGAGCGGATCAACGGCCGCTACGGCCTGCTCACCATCTGCGAGGGCGGTGGCACCGCCAACGCCACCATCATCGAGCGGCTCGACCGCTGACGAGGGGGTGGCGGCAAGGCCGCCACCCCCTCGGCTCTGTCAGTGGACCCGGACCGGCACGTTGGCCCACCCGGCGACATTGGTGACCGTCGCCCGGCGCAGACCTGCCCGGTCCACGGTGTACTCGGGCATCACGTCGAGCAGTGCATCCAGTGCGATCCGGCCTTCCAATCGGGCCAGTGCGGCACCCAGGCAACTGTGGATGCCGTAACCGAAGCCCAGGTTGTGCCCGGAATGCGGCCGGTCGATATCGAAGCTGCCGGCGTCGGGGAACGCCTGCTCGTCGCGCGTGGCCGAGGCGAGCAGCATCAGCACGTAGCTACCCTGCGGAATGGTCCGGTCGTGCAGCCGTACCTCGGTGCGGGTGTAGCGCAGGTCGTACTGCACGGGCCCGTCGTAACGCAGCACTTCTTCGAATGCCGCGGGAATCTTGGACCGATCGGCGCGCAGGGCTCGCCACTGCTCCGGGTGGTCGGCGAACAGGACGGCCGCGATGCCGACGAGCTTGGCGACGGTTTCGGCGCCCGCGCCGCCCAGCAGAGAGATGAAACCGGCGATCTCGATATCGGTCAGCGCGGTCTTCGTCCCGTCACCGCGGTCGACCTCGGCCGCGATCAAATGGCTGATCATGTCGTCGCGTGGGCGGGCCCGTCGCTCGAGGATCAGTTCGAAGTAGTACCGCCCGGCTTCCCGGATCGCCTCCGCCGCTTCGGGCCGCATCCCGGTTTCCCCGGGCCGGCGTTCCAGCGGGAGTGCGTGTAATTCGCGCAGGCGGGCCCGGTCCGGTGCCGGGACGCCGAGCATGGAGCTGATCACCTCGATCGGGAAATGGTTCGAGAAGTCCGCCACCACATCGAATTCGCCGCGGGGCAGCCGTTCGACGTATGTCGCGATGATGTCCCGGACCATGGGTTCCAGCGCCGCTATCGCGCGCGGGGTGAACACCTTGCGCACGAGGTTGCGCATCCTGGTGTGCTCGGGCGGGTCCATCATGATGATCATCGGCACGGACGGTTTCGGATGGCCGGGGTCCAGGACCATGTCCAGGGTGATGCCCTCGGCCGAGGAGAAGGTTTCGAAGTTCTTCATCCCGGCCGCCACGTCGGGGTAGCGCGAGAGTGACCAGAGGCCGTATCCGGGATTGAAGTGGACCGGGGCCTGCGCGCGTAGGCGGCGGTAGATTTCGTGCGGGTCGGAGAAGAATTCGTCGGAGAACGGGTCGAAGACGATCCCGTCGCCGGATACACAGGTGTCCGTCATCGGACTCACCTCGATACAGCTGGAGCTGGATGGAATGTGCCGCGCAGAGCCGTCCGTACGATTCGGTGGTGGCCGCTCGGGTTCACCAGCTGAAACGGGCTATCAGACCAGTTCTGGCGGTACTCGATAGAGTGTTACATAACTTACAAAAAGTGTAAAGGATGTAAATGCCGTCTTCGGATGCCAACTCGAACGGGCCGACCCGGGAGCGAATCCTGCGCGCGACCTTCGAGGTGCTGAGCCGCCACGGCCACAGCAAGCTGAACCTGTCCGATGTCGCGGCGGCGGCCAAGGTCTCCCGGCCGACGCTGTACCGGTTCTTCTCCTCGAAGAACGAACTGCTCGCCGCCTTCGGGCGCTACGAACAGCAGAACACGCAGGATGCCTTCGCGGCCGCGACCGAGGGGCTCGCCGGTGCCGCCCGGCTGGACGCGGCGCTGCGATACATGGTCGATCATCAGGAGTCGTATTCGCTGGGCCGGCTGGTCGATGTGGAACCGGACCATGTGCTGGCCGAACTCGCCCGCGTCATGCCGATCATGCGTGCGCTCATCCGGCCGATGGTCGAGGGTGCCGACGCCGATATCGTCGCCGCGGCGATCATCCGGCTGGCGGCCTGTCACTACGTGGTCCGGGGGGACGACCGGGCGACCTTCCTCGCGCAGCTGCGGCATGTGGCGGGTATCCCATCGGGTGGCCTGGAAATAGATAGTTAGCCTATGTAATAATATCTGGGTGCCGCCGGACCCGATGACCGATGTGGACGACACCGTCGTCGATCTACTGGTCACCGCGGGTCGGCTCACACGCGCGGCGGGAATGCTCAGCGCCGACGACCTGCCGCGCGCCACCGTGCGCGCACTGGCAGTGCTCGAGGAACACGGTTCGCTGCGGGTCAGCGAATTCGCTCGAATCGATCGCACGTCGCAACCCACGGCGACCGCGCTCATCGCCCGCCTGGTGCGGGAGGGATACGCCTCCCGGCACCGCGACCCGGACGATTCGCGCGCGGTCGTCGTCCAACTCACATCGGCCGGGCGTGCCCGGCTCGCCGCCACCCGCGCCTCCATGCGTGCGGCGCTGTCCGGCCCGCTACCCGGCTTCGACGCCGAACGCCTGACCGGACTCGCAGCCGATCTGGGGGAGCTGCTGGCGGCGATCCGGGAATCGGCCGGGCACCACCCGCAATCGAGGAAGGACCGATGAGCACCAGGACCAGGACGGCCACCGAGCCGGACAGTACGAGCGCGTCAGGCCCGGAGGCGGTAGCGCAGCGTGACCACGCAGGGCCCGCGCTCGTACTCGATCGACACAGTACGAGCGCGTCAGGCCCGGAGGCGGTAGCGCAGCGTGACCACGCAGGGCCCGCGCTCGTACTCGATCGACACAGTACGAGCGCGTCAGGCCCGGAGGCGGTAGCGCAGCGTGACCACGCAGGGCCCGCGCTCGTACTCGATCGGCACAGCACATCGACCGGGCAGCCGAAGGCGGTCTGGGCCGTCGCCTTCGCCAGCGTTATCGCGTTCATGGGCATCGGCCTGGTCGATCCGATTCTCAAACCCATCGGTGAACAGCTGCACGCGTCGCCGTCGCAGGTATCGCTGCTGTTCACCAGCTATATGCTCGTCACCGGCGTGGCCATGCTGGTCACGGGCGTGGTCTCCAGCCGGTTCGGCGCGAAGAAGACGCTGCTCGCCGGCCTCGCGCTGATCATCGTCTTCGCGTCTCTCGCCGGTATGTCGGGGACGGTCGGCCAGATCGTCGGCTTCCGCGCGGGCTGGGGGCTCGGCAACGCCCTGTTCATCGCGACCGCGCTGGCCACCATTGTCGGCGCCGCGAGCGGCGGGGTCGCGCGCGCGATCATCCTCTACGAGGCCGCGCTGGGCATCGGTATCGCCACCGGGCCGCTGCTGGGCGGGGTGCTCGGCGGAATCAGCTGGCGCGGGCCGTTCTTCGGGGTGTCCGTGCTGATGGCCGTCGCCTTCATCGCGATCGTCGTGCTGCTGCCCGAGGGGCCGAAAGCCGCGACACCGACTTCGCTGACCGCGCCGTTCAAGGCGCTGCGCCACCGCGGCCTGCTGGTCGTGAGCATTACGGCCCTGCTGTACAACTTCGGTTTCTTCACCCTGCTCGCCTACACCCCGTTCCCGCTGGACATGGGCACCTACGCGATCGGCTTCATCTTCTGCGGCTGGGGCATCCTGCTCGCCGTGGCCTCGGTGTTCTTCGCGCCCAAGCTGCAGCACCGTTTCGGCACGCTGCCGATGATCGCGGTGGCGGTCGGGCTCTTCGCCGCGGATCTGGCGGTGATGGCGTTGTTCGCCGAGCACAAGCCGGTGCTGATCGCCGGTGTCGTCCTCGCGGGCCTTTTCCTCGGTGTGAACAACACGCTGATCACCGAGGCCGTGATGATCTCCGCTCCGGTGGAACGCTCGACCGCGTCGGCGGCCTACAGCTTCGTCCGCTTCGCGGGCGGTGCCGCCGCACCGTGGCTGGCGGGCAAGCTCGGGGAGACCAGCGTTTCGCTGCCGTTCTGGGTGGGCGCGGTCTGCACCGCCGCCGGTGTGGTGGTGCTGCTGGCCGGCCGCTCGGCACTGGCCCATATCGACGACCACGACCCCGCCCCGCACAGTGTGGAGGAGGCGCAGGCGGTCACGGTCGGTGACTGACCTCCACAAGAGGTCTTTCGCGGGCCCCGCCGACAGGCGGGGCCCGCTTTTTCGTGACCACCCGGACAATCTGCCCGGCGTAGGGTCGGGGAGTATGACCGAAGCACAGCCAGACGAGGTCCGGGTCGAGACGATCCAGAAGCGCGTGCGGGTCTACCTCGGCGGACATCTGGTCGCCGATACCATCCGCCCCGCGCTGGTCTGGGAGAATCCGTATTACCCGGCCTACTACATTCCGGTCGGCGATCTGCGCGCGAAACTCGAGTTCGACGGCAGCACGCGCACCTCTCCCCGCCTCGGGGAGGCGACCGGTTACCACGTCGTCGTGGACGGCACCACGGCCGCCGGCGCCGCCCTGCGCTACGCGGATCCGCCGTTGCACGATCTGGTGCGGTTGGACTGGGACGCGATGGACGAATGGTTCGAGGAGGATGAGCCGATCTACGTCCACCCGCGGAACCCGTACTCGCGCGTGGACATCTTGGCCAGTTCCCGGCATGTCCGGGTGGAACTCGACGGTGTGACCGTGGCCGAATCGCGGTCCCCGCGGATCCTGTTCGAAACCGGGCTCCCCGCTCGCTTCTACCTGCCGCTCACCGATATCAGGATGGACCTGCTGCGGCCGTCGGACACCCACACCGGCTGCCCGTACAAGGGCAACGCCGACTACTGGAACATCCGCGTCGGCGAGACCGAGCATCCGGATCTGGTGTGGATCTACCGGACCCCTACCCCGGAGAGCCAGAAGATCGCGGGGCTGGCCTGCTTCTACAACGAGAAGGTCGATATCTATATCGACGGTGAGTTGCAGGAGCGGCCGCGGAGTCCGTTCGGCTGAGGGAACCGGCGGGCGGCTACGTCGCGATTCCGCCGGAATCCTCGCGTGGGGAGCCGATCTCGATACCGTCCCGAGTCGCCAGGGTCCCACCCCAGGCGTAGAGCGCCTGCAGGACCGGCCGCAGTCCGGGATCGATCAGCCGATAGGTCACGGTGCGGACCGGACCCTCGTGCACCGTCCGCTCGATCAGGCGGGCGGCCTCGAGTTCGCGCAGCCGCTGGGTCAGCATCTTCTCGGTGATCTCGGGAACGAGCCGGCGCAGTTCGCCGTAGCGCCGCGGCCGCTCCTTCAGATAGCCGAGGATCACGACCGCCCACTTGCCGCCGAGGGTGTCCATCGCCAGTTCGACCTGGCAGGAGTAGAAGGTCCGCCGCACGCTCACGCACCACAAAGTACGTTCTTGTGCCGCTGTTCCCGAAGTGGTCGACTTCATCCATGATCACCGAGTACATCCGGTACCGCGTTCCCGAGCCGGCCGCGTTCGAGGATGCCTATCGCCGCGCTGCGGTGTCGCTGCAGTTCTCGCCGTACTGCCGAACCTACGATCTGGATCGGTGCGTCGACGACCCGGAGGTCTATATCCTCCGGCTCACCTGGACCTCGGCGAGCGATCATCTGGAGAAGTTCCGCGCCAGCGCGCACTTCCGGGAGTTCTTCGCCGAAATCAAGGATTACGTCACCGGTATCGAGGAGATGCGGCACTACGAGCCGGTCGCGTTGGTGCCGTCGCTGTACGACTGGGCGGGCGGCGCGGAAGCGTTCGGGAAGCTCTTCGACACCTTCTACGACCGGGTTCCCGAGGATCCGGTACTCGGCCCGGTTTTCGAGGGGATGCACCCCGACCACGCGAAGCATGTAGCCGCCTGGCTGGGCGAGGTTTTCGGCGGACCCGCCGTCTACTCGGAGCGGCACGGCGGTCACCAGCACATGATCTCCCGCCACCGGGGACGGGCCTTGACCGAGGAGCAGCGGCAGCGCTGGGTGAGCCTCCTGGTCGATACCGCCGACCGGGTCGGCCTGCCCGCCGACGCCGAGTTCCGGGCGGCTTTCGTGGGATATCTGGAATGGGGAACCCGGATGGCGCTGCTGTTCTCCGGGCCGGATGCGCCGGCGAGCGGCAGCGAACCCACACCCACATGGGGCTGGGGTGAGGTACGTCCCTGGCCGCGGGATTGAGCCCGTACCCGGATCGCTGGGGTACACGCGCGCACGGCGCGCCTCGCGGCACACCGCCCCCACCGCCACTGCGGTGATCGGTGATGCCGCACAGTTCCGGCCGGTGTGGATGCCCGGCGAGTCCACCCATCGGGTCGATACGGCAGCAATGCGCTCGGCGAAGACACAGTGACCGCCTCACCTGAACCGTCCTGGCCGATATGGGCACGGCCGCGGGCTGTCGTCATCGCGGCGCTGCACCGATGCCACCGGCGGCTGCGGGCGCCGGGCCGCGGCCACGGTTGCCGCCGGGTCGGCAAAGCGCGTCCGATATGAAAAGGGCCCGTCCACCGGCGGTGGACGGGCCCGGGAGCCGGATGCCTCAGCTCTTCGATTCAGTGCTCTGGGGCAGTTCGGCGAGGGTTCCGATCCGGGCGACCGCGTCCGTGACGATACGGTCGATCAACTCCTGGCAGGTCGGCAGATCCTCCAGGATGCCGCTCACCTGGCCCGCCGCCAGCACCCCGGCTTCGGTATTGCCCTCCACCAGCCCGGCGCGCAACAGCATCGGGGTGTTGGCGGCCATGATCACCTGGGACCAGGTGAGGTCCTTGGCCTTGCGCATGGCGAGACCGTCGCGGACCAGCGTGGACCATTTCATCCCGGTCATGCTCTTGAACCGGGCGGCATTGCCCACGGCGGCCGTGAGGCCACGGACTCGCCCCGAATTCTCCAGCTTCTGTACGAGTTCGGTGTTGAGCACCCGGTGCGGCATACCGTCGACCTTGGTGGACACCACTGTTTCGCCCAGTTGGCGGCGCAGGTACTCCTGCTTCACCGAATCCGGGACGCTGCTCTCCTGCGTGAGCAGGAAGCGGGTGCCCATCGCGACTCCGGCGGCACCGTAGGCGAGGGCGGCGGCGAGGCCGCGTCCGTCGAAGAAGCCACCGGCCGCGACCACCGGGATATCGACCGCGTCCAGAACCGACGGCAGCAGCAGCGTGGTGGCCACCGGGCCGGTGTGCCCGCCGCCCTCACCACCCTGGACGACCACGGCGTCCGCGCCCCAGGAGGCGACCTTCACCGCGTGCTTGGCGGCGCCGATCGACGGAACCACTACCACACCCGCGTCTTTCAGCTTGGCGATGAGGTCCTTCTTCGGCGCCAGAGCGAACGACGCGACCTTGACGTTCTCGCGGATGAGCAGGTCGATCCGCTCCGGCGCGTCCGAGGCGTCGGCGCGGATGTTCACGCCGAACGGTTTATCGGTCTGCGCCTTGGTTTTGGCGATGGCCGTTTCCAGCTCGTCGTAGGTCATGGTGGCCGAGGCCAGAATGCCCAGCCCGCCGGCATTGGAGGTGGCCGAGACCAGGCTCGGGCCCGCCACCCAGCCCATACCGGTCTGCACGACGGGATGTTCGATCCCGACCAGTTCGGTCAGCGGGGTCCGCAGCCGGGGAGTCACTGCGGAACCTCCCGGTCGCGGATCTTCTTCGGATCCAAGACCTCGCGGATGATCCGCAGTTCCTCGGTGGTGGGCAGGCGGGACTCTTCGGCCGTGCCCAGGTCGGCGATCTCGAACGAGGTGTTCTCCGCGACCTCACCGGCGGTGACCCCGGGGTGCAGGCTCAGCGCGCGCATCGTGTGGTCCGGGCCGTCGAAATCGAAAACGCCCAGATTACTGACCACCCGGTGGATGTGATGGAAGCGGAACGCGGGGTTGTCCGGGTCGACCTTGTCGTAGCCGACACCCGCGACGATATCCACCTTCTCGCCGAACACCCGCTTGTTATGCCGTCCGACCCAGTAGCTGGTGGGGTGGTTGATGGTGTTGCCGGGTGCGCCGCGGACGCCGAACATCTGCCGGGTCGGCTGCTGCAGCGGGCCGAAGGCCGAGAGGTTCTGGTTGCCGTAGCGGTCGATCTGGTTGGCGCCCATGACCACATGGCGGCGGCCCGAGGCCAGCACATCGAAGACCTTGCGGAACGGGATCCAGCCCTCCACCGGCGCCTTACCGCCGATCGGCGGGGTTTCGGCGAGGAAGAACGCCTCGCCGTCGGAGATCAGCAGATCGGGTTCGAAAGTGAGTTTCGCCAGCCGCGCGCCCAGCTGCGCCATCGGCGACATGGGACTGGCGAAGATTTCCCCGGCGCCGCGGAAGATCTCGGCACAGGCGACCGCGCACACTTCGGCGCGGGTGATGGTTTCGGTGCTGGTCACCGCTCCTCCTTGAATCGCGCGACGGCGGCCTGGTAGTCGGCTTCGGAACCGCTGAGGTAGGTGTCGACGAAGGTCTGCCAGGTCTCCGGTGACCCGGCGGCCTCGACATAGTGCCGCTGGAACTTCTCGTCCCGGCCGTAGCTCTCACCACCCAGGGTGAAATGCGCGCCGTTCGGTGCCTCGACCACCGCGTCCACCATCATGCGGTTGAGCAGGAGCGCCTGCTGGGGAACGGTTTTCACCAGCTCCTCGGTCTCCACGACGCGTTCCACCGAAAGGTAGCGCTTCTCGGCGGCCAGGCAGAACAGATCGTCCATATAGGGGTCCACGCCCTGGTAGGCGGCATTACCGTGCGCGTCGCCGATGTTCAGGTGCACCAGCGCGGCGTCGAGGGTCAGGGCCGGCATGGCGATCAGGGTTTCCGGACGGCCGTCCGGGCCCGGGTACGGCGAGGTCACGGTCCGGAGTTCGCCGTCCCAGAAGTTCGGCACATCCGACCCCAGGCCGGCGCGGATCGGCAGGAACGGCAGTCGCGCCGCGGCCGCCTCCAGCCCGCACTTGAGCATGCCCTCGTCCATCTCGCGGGCGACGAGCTGCCCGGCGGTGCGGGCCTTCGCGAACCAGGGGTCGTAGAACGGCGCCGAGTCGAGGGAGACGAAACCGTAGTAGGCCTTCCGGACCTTCCCGGCCGAGAGCAGCAACCCCAGATCCGGGCCCCCGTAGGTGACCACCGTCAGGTCGGTGACATCGGACCGCAACAGGGCGCGTACCAGGGCCATCGGCTTACGCCGGGAACCCCAGCCGCCGATGCCGATGGTCATCCCGCTGCGCAATTCGCCGACGATCTCGTCCAGCGTTTTCCGCTTGTCTCGCATGGTCTTCCGTTCCATATCAGTTCTTGTCCTTCTGGGCCGCCAGGTCTTCGTCGAAGCGTTCGCGGATCTCGTCGGAGGCTCCGGAAAGGTTCAGTTCGAAGGTGAACCCCTGTTCGAAGCGGTAGCTGCGGTGCACGTCCTGCAGGTCGATGCCGTTGAGGGCGCGTTTGGCGGCCCGGATGACCCGGCCGTCCTTGGCCGCGATGTCCTTGGCGACCTCGAGCGCGGCGGCGTCGAGTTCCGTCCGGGGAACCACCTTGAATACGGAGCCGAAATGGTGCAGCTGCTGGGCGGTGGCGGTGCTCGCGGTGAAGAAGAGCGCGCGCATGAGGTGCTGGGGGACCAGCCGGGCGAGGTGGGTGGCGGCACCGAGCGCACCGCGGTCGACCTCGGGCAGGCCGAAAGTCGCGTCCTCGGAGGCGATGATGATGTCGGAGTTGCCGACCAGGCCGATCCCGCCGCCCAGGCAGAAGCCCTGGACCGCGGTGACCACCGGGACCGGGCAGTCGTAGACCGCGCCGAATGCCTCGAAGCATCCGTGGTTGGCGTCGATGAGCGCCTGATGCCCGGGTTTGCGCTGGATCTCCTTGATATCCACGCCCGCGTTGAAGCCGCGGTTCTCGGCGCGCAGCACCACCACGCGGGTCTGCGGGTCGCGCCCGGCGGCGCGGATCTCCTCGGCGAGGGCGAACCAGCCGTCCGAGGGTATGGCGTTGACCGGCGGATAGTCGACCGTGACCACGGCGATACCGGCGGATTCCGAATGGCGCTTGATCCCCATCGCGTATCCCATCTCGCATCTCGAGCATCTTGGCTAAGCAAGCAATTGCTTGGTAGGTTAACACGGTGGCCCTCGAAATCGACCTGTCCGATCGCGTCGTTCTGGTAACCGGCGGCGTCCGCGGCGTCGGCGCCGGGATCAGCCGCGTCCTGCTCTCCGCCGGGGCGACCGTGGTGGCGTGTGCCCGCCGTCCCGGCGATACTCCGGTCGAGGTGGACGGGCGGGAGATCGACTTCCTGCCGTGCGATGTCCGCGACCCGGCAGCCGTGGCGGAGCTGATCGCCGAGATCGTCCGGCGGCACGGGCGGCTGGATCACGCGGTGAACAATGCCGGTGGTGCCCCCTATGCCCTGGCGCAGGACGCCAGCCCCAAATTCCACACCAAGATCATCGAGTTGAACCTGCTCTCCGCCCTGCACGTTGCCCAGGCGGCACATGCGGTGATCAGCAGGCAGGAAGACGGCGGCTCGATCGTCAATATCTCCAGCCTCAGCGGCCACCGGCCCTCCCCGGGCACGGCCGCCTACGGGGCGGCCAAGGCGGGAGTCGACGCCCTCACGGTCTCCCTCGCCGCGGAATGGGCCCCGAAGGTCCGGATCAACTCACTGGTGGTCGGCGCGGTGGAAACCGAACTGAGCGCGCTGCACTACGGTGACGCCGACGGAGTGGCCGCCGTCGGGCAGACCATCCCGATGGGGCGGCTGGCCCGGCCCGAGGATGTCGGCAACGGCGTGGCCTTCCTGCTCTCCCCGCTGGCCGGATACATCTCCGGGGCGACCCTGCAGATCCACGGGGGCGGCGAACCCCCGGCCTTCCTCTCGGTCGCGACCGCCACCCACCCCGGTGCCGCGGCGAAGGCCTGACCTCAGCTCGAACAGATATCGACCATCGACGATAGGAACGGACATGGCAACCGAGGGCATCTGCGCCGGACGGATCGTGATCATCACCGGTGCCGGCCGGGGTATCGGCCGGGCGCACGCCCTGGCCTTCGCCGCCGAGGGAGCGAAGGTCGTGGTGAACGATCTCGGCTCGACCCTCAGCGGTGAGTCGACCGCGGAAACCCCCGCCGAGCAGGTGGTCTCGGAGATCCGCGCGGCCGGAGGCGTTGCCGTGGCCAACGGCGACGACGTGGCGAGCTGGGCGGGCGCCCAGCGGCTCATCCAACAGGCCGTGGACGACTTCGGCGGCTTGGACGTCCTGGTCAACAATGCCGGATTCGTCCGCGACCGGATGCTGGTCAATCTCGCCGAGGACGAATGGGATTCGGTGGTCCGCGTCCACCTCAAGGGTCATTTCGCCACCATGCGGCACGCGGCCGCGTACTGGCGCGCGGAATCCAAGGCGGGTCGTCCCGTGGACGCCCGGATCATCAACACCAGCTCCGGCGCCGGCCTGCAGGGCAGTGTCGGCCAGGGGAACTACGGCGCCGCCAAGGCGGGTATCGCCGGCCTCACTCTGACCGCCGCGGCCGAATTCGGGCGGTACGGCGTCACGGTGAACGCGATCGCCCCCTCGGCACGCACCCGGATGACCGCAACCGTTTTCGCCGACATGATGGCCGCACCCGAGGACGGGTTCGACGCCATGGCGCCGGAGAACATCTCACCGATCGTGGTGTGGCTGGGCAGCCCGGAATCGGCCGGTGTCACCGGCCGGATGTTCGAGGTCGAGGGCGGTCGCCTCGCCTTGGCCGAGGGCTGGCGCCACGGGGTGCCGGTCGACCGCGGCGCGCGGTGGAATCCGGCCGAACTCGGCACCGTGGTCTCGGAGCTGATCGCGAAAGGCGCGACCCCGGAACCCGTTTACGGCGCGTAGAGATTCGCCACTGTTCGAACGGGTCCGTCCCGTCGTCGGCCGGCGACGGGACGGACCCGTCGCCGTAGGAATATCCGGCTGCCCAGCTACTGCACCCAGCACCGGGTGGTTGTGATCTATTCCATGCTCTCCGGGGCACTGTCCGCTGTGTACTCGGCCTCCGAGCAGCGGATAGCCGGGACCGGTCGCTCGGTGTCGCCACTTCGTCATGCACCGGTGAGTGTGCTGGTTTACCATGGGCAACCATCTGTTCGTTCTACCCGGAAGGCGTCATCGCCGGGCGAACCCGCACTATCGATCGAGGGGTTGACTGGCGCATGGCCGTGGGTCGCATCAAGCGATTGCTTGCAGTAGCCGGAGCGGCCGGATGCCTGGGACTGGTCGGGGGGCCGACACTCGCTCAAGCGAATCCGGGCCGGGGACCGGTGACCGATCAGGGCCCCTCCGGCAGTGGAGGTGACGGCCTCGTCCCGCCACTCCCGGGCGTGCATCCTCCCGAGGGCGGCCCACTCGTCATACCGGGCAGCGAACCGGAGTCGGGCGCCGCCACCGGAGAGCGGGTTCCGGCCGAAACGGGCGCACCCACCGGTCTCGGAACGGGCAGTAGTGCGCCGGATTCCGATACCGGTAGTAGCGGCGCGGATTCCGGTGACGTCGCGCAATGGCAGCCCCTGGGCATCCCCGGCCGGGTCCAGGAGCCGGAGCCGGTCGACACCGCCGAGCCCGCGCCGGTCGCTGCCCCGCGACCGGATCCGGTGCCGGTTGCCGAACCGCTCGGCCCGGTGGGGCTGGGCACCGCTCTGGGTACCATCCTGGCCACCGGCTCGGCCGCCACCGGCTCGGCCGCCGCCGGCTCGGCCGCCGCCGGCTCGGCCGCCGCCGGCTCGGCCGCCGCCGCGCCCTTGCGGGGCACCGGCTCCGCCGCACTCGGTGCCGGATCGGCAGTCCTCGGAACAGGTTCGGCCGCAGTGGGTTCGGCCGGTCTCGGGGTGGGTGCGACCGGGTCCGCCGCACTGGGCACCGGTTCGGCAGCTCTCGGTACCGGTTCGGCCGGTGTGGGTTCGGCCGGAGCCGGGATACTCGGCACCGGTTCGGCCGGTGTGGGTTCGGCTGCCGTGGGTTCCGCGGCCACGGGGTCCGCTGCCGCCGGTTCGGCGGCCACCGGTTCCGCCGCGCTGGGTTCGGCCGGTGTGGGTTCCGCGGCCCCGCTGCTGCTCCTGCTGCTTCCGGTGCCCCCGGTTCCGGCACCCCCGGCCGGGCCGCCACTGGCATTACCGGCGCCCGGCGGCGGTGCGGGGGCCGGTGCTCCGGCGATCGGTGTGGCCGCTCCGGCGCCCGCGGTCGCGCCGCCCACCGCTTCCGCTGCGCCCGCTTCCGGTGAATCCGCGCCGTCGGTCGCCGCCGCGCCACCGAATCATGCGGTGCGCCCGGCGAACGCCGCGGGTCTGCTGCCCGAACCCAAGGTCCTGTCGGTGATCGGCGGGCTGATCGCCTTGGCCATCGCCGGCGGCGGTTCGGCCGTGATGAGCTATCACAGCGCCGCCCAGGCGCAGGCGCGGGTCGACGCCGCGCGGGCCGAATTCTTCGGAACAGGTGCGTGATCCGATGACGCAGAATCGGACACAGAGGGCCCGGGCCTATCGGCGGGTCGCCGCCGCGGTCGACGCGGTGTGCGCGATCGCCGCCGATGCCGACGCCACCACACTCGAGGAAGTGGTGGACGCGGTGGCCGCCGAGCGGGGCCGCCCGATCGAAATCGCCGACGCCGAACTCGGTCCCGGGGTCTGCGGCCAGCGTCGCTACTACCCGGCCAAGGACATCATCGTGCTCGCCAGTGCGCTGCCGAGCCGGGACCATACACTGGCCCACGAGCTGGGGCATATCGTCTTCGATCACGAGGGCGCCCCGGCCCCCGAGGTGACACTGGAGGTGAGCGACGAGCTCATCGCCTACATGCTGAGTCAGCGCGCCCATCAGACCGCACTCGAGGACGGCGAGGACGATCGGTCCGAGTGGGAGGCCGAAACTTTCGCCGCCATGCTGATGACGCGGCTGCGCGTGTTCAACAGCCGGGGCGCGGGCGTCTCGGTCCTTCGATTCGATGAGGCTCTGGGATGACGTTCTGGTCGACCGCCCTGATCGTCTGGGTCGCCGCGGGCGCGCGAGTGGGACGGGTACTCGTCAAACCCGCGACCACCGCGCGGGTGGCGATAGTGGTGGCCGTTTCGGCGGTCGCGCTGGCCTGTACCGGCGCGGTGCCCGATGTGGCATTGGCCGTCGACAATCTACTGCCCGGCGGATTGCCGGCGGGCCGGCTGTCGGAAGGGCTGGTGGTCTCCGCCTGGCTGCTCTTCGCCGCCGCGACCTCGGTGGTCGCCTCGGCGGCCTGGCCTGTGGTCTCGCGCCGTAATCTGCGCCAGATCGCCGGAGGCATATACGGAACCGCGCTCTTCGTCGTCGCCGGCACCCTCGGCGCATCGTTTACCGCGGGTTGGGCGGTCACCGCGGCGGCCGGTGTCTTCATCGTGGTGACCGGTCTGCGCAACCTGAGCTGGACCGCGCTCGGCCGGGGTATCACCAGCTACGTGACCGGGACCGCGCTGGTGGTCGCGCTGGCCGTCGGGCAAGTGCGGCGGGGGCTCACCGGAGCTACCCGTTCCGGGCCGGGCGAGCCGGCCTGGGCCTGGCCGTTCTGGCAGCTGGCCGCAGTGCTCGTCGCCTTCGGCGCGGTGTGGATCGTGGTGGAGATGTGGGTGCGGGCACGGTGGCTGTTGCGCCGGGTACAGACGTTGCACAAAGTCCTGGTCGAACGCTTTCCGGAGGTGGTCCAGGAGGAGACCGGGACGTCGACCCAGCTCGAGGCGTCGGATCGGGTCGCGCAGATCATGGATGCGCTGTATCTGCAGTCGGGCGGTGGTGTCGAGATTGCGGCCGCCGGGGAACCTCCCGCCGCGGTGTCCGCCCGCGCGGAACGGGTGGCGCAGTGGGCCCGGAATCCGCTGGGCCGGGCCGTGGTGGACTGCCGCTGGATCGCACCGCCGGAGGGCATCAGCCCGCGCGGATGGGTGCAGGCGATCGCCGCGGCTTTCGAAGCGCAGGCGGAACCGATCGAGCGCCCAGCAGTCACGGTTACGTAGTTGCCCGAGGTATGCGGTACGCCCGTTACGTCACTGTGATTATCCCCCGCGGGGCCCAGTAATCGTGCCGAGCGGTCGGTCTGTATTTTTCCGTGCCGCAGAACTTCAGGCGCACCGCGAGCTTCGCCGAAGGAATTTTTCCCGTCCACGGGAACATCGCGCGGGGATTTCCACGGCACAGGCGTCGGCGCGGTCACGCAACCGACGCCGACCTCGACGATCT
>NZ_JBFAHF010000018.1:35537-156468 GCF_040654015.1 Nocardia sp. NPDC050799 | reverse complement strand
CGGTCAGGTCGAACCGGCGGGTGGTTTCGACGACGAACCCGCTGACCACGGGCTGGGACGGTCGCGGGGTGGGTTCACCACGAAGCTGCATCTGGACGCCGACCAGAGCCAGCGGCCGTTGGCGCTGGTGATCACACCTGGTCAGTGGGCCGATTGCCCGCAGTTCACGACGGTGCTCGGCGAAATACGGGTGCCGCGGCTCGGGGTCGGTGGCACCCGGTCGCGTCCGGATCGGGTCCTGGCCGACAAAGCCTATTCCTCGGCGGCCAACCGTGCTTACCTGCGGCAACGCGGGATCAAGGCAACCATCCCGATCAAGGTGGATCAGGCCGCGCATCGCGTGGCCAAAGGAAACGCTGGCGGTCGGCCGCCAGCGTTCGACCCGAACCTCTACAAACTGCGGCACGCCGTGGAATGCACGATCAGCCGCCTCAAACAGCACCGCGCAGTCGCCACCCGCTATGACAAACTCGCTGTCCGTTACCTGGCCACGGTCCGCGTCGCCGCAATCAACCTGTGGTTATCCGGCCACGGCTTATGAAACGCGGCCTAGCGGCCCGTATGAGCTCGATTATTCCCCCGGCGACGAACCAGTGCGGCGAGAGACGTTGTATGAGGTCTTCGACGATGAATTAATCCGATGTCTCGCTCGGAGCTCCGCTCGATACACCCTCGCCCTGAATTTCTGGTTCGTGTAAGTCGTGAAGGATCCGTTCGACGGTGGCGTTCTGGGTCCAGGCGTGGTCGATGCGGGTTTCGGTGACGAAGGGCAGTGGTTGCCAGCCGTGATACCAGGACTGCATCTCCGTTTCGCCGAACTCGGTGACTTGCGGTCGCTGCGTATGCCGGATGAGGGTTTGTTCGAATGTCAGGTCCCAGGCGTAGAAGAAGGCGCGTCGCGCCCGGGTGGCCAGTTTTTCGAGCATGGATCCGTAGCGGTCGGCGTCGAGGATTCCCTCCACGATGACCAGTTGTCGGTGGGGTAGGCAGGTGGTGGCGATGAGTTCGATCAGCTCGATGTTGAACGCGCCGGGAGCGTCGGGTTCGCGCAGGATGGTGCGTCGGATGTTGTCCTGGGCGATCAGGGTGGATCGGCCGTGGTCGTATCGCTGGTGCAGGGCGCGGGCGACGGTGGATTTGCCGGAGCCGGAGTTGCCGCGCAGCACAAGCAGTGTTCCGTTCTGCGGGCTGTGGGGGAGTGGGCCAGGCATAGCCCCACGCTAGCGTTCGCGGTGAAACCTTCTCGAGCTCGATGGCATTGTGTCGATGCGCGTCTCAGCACCACCAGCGTCTACGACAGAACCACCCGTCATCACCACTGTTGTCGTCACCGCCGCCGCCCGTCGATGGGTAGTCGCGGTTGGGTGTGGTCCGGCGCGGGTCGTCATCGGTGCCCGGTAACCTGTCGGGCCCCCACCACTCCCTCTCACGCGTCTCCCGTTGAGTCGCTTCCAGGTCCAGTCGGGCCCGGCACGCGCCGATCGCGCCGAGCCGACCGTCCCATGCGGCGACATCCGCGTGCGCGATTGCAGCGAGATAAGGGGAAGCGGCCCGATGGGCGGCGGATTGCATCGCCGTCACCTGATCGGCGACCGGAGCCGATGTCGGCTCCCGCTGCAATTCCGGCTCCATCACTGCACTACCTTCGGCGACCAGCCGCTCGTTGACGCTGGGGCCCGGCGGCGGATCGCTGATATCGAACGAGGCCGCCGGATGCAAGAACACGAGGTTGCTCGAGGTGGCCGGGTCAGCGCGAACCACTGTCACCGTACTGTGAACCGGCACCATCGCTTTGACCCTGTCGGGCAGTACGTGCGCCAAGTCCGGCTGACACGCCGAACCCGACCCGATCTGTGCCAACGACAACAGAAGTCGGGTGCCGTCGACTGAGACCCACACCCCGGAACCGCCAGCCGACTCCACCGACGCGATGAAGATCGCGCTCCTGGAGGTGCCCGTATATGGCTCCGGCTCCCGGGCGGCTTCCTCGGTGGCATTCTCCGGCGCTGCCGAGTCTTCCGAGGCGACACCGACCCCGCAGCAGCACAACAGCGCGGCACCGACGACACCGACCACGACCCAGGTATTGCGTTTCGATCCGTTCCGTCGCCGGTCCGAGGGGGCAGCGGAGCCGGCCCGATATGACGAGGATCTACCGAACTGTTGAGCCAACGAAGGATCGTCCTTTCAGATTTGTACAGAAAATACAGCGGGCCGCAGGAGTGCGGGGATGGCTGTACGGCTTTTAGCTATTCAGGCGGACGACACTGTCCCGCCGTCGTCCAGGCAGCCATCCTGACCCGAGGGCTGGAACGCTACCGACGTCCTGATCCTCGACTTCACTGCGTGGCCAGGGCCTCCATACCGTGCGCGTCGCGGCACTGCTGGCAGGAGGGTTCGCGGCGGCGTTGGTGGCGGCGGTATTCGGCGTCGGTGTCGCATGTGCCGGCCCGGGGGTGAGGGTGGTCATGCCGCGTGGCTCTCCGGCGTCGCCGACGTGGCGACCTTTGCCTGCACGGTGGCGGTCAGGGAGGCGGTGCGGTTCAATGGATGTGGGTGCGTCGGTGATAGGGGATCGACCCGAGGTGTACCGATGCGATCGAAACCCATTCCCTCATCACGTTCTGCGGCTCCATCTCACCGGGACCAGCCCGGATTGAGCGACCCACCCGCTTCCGTGGTCAACGACGAAACTCGGCTCAGCACTCGCGACGTTGCACAGCGACTGAAGATTCCGGCGAAAACCTTGTCGGCGTGGGCTGCGGCGGGCCGTGGCCCACGATTCGCGCGGATCGGCAGGTACCGCCGGTACCGGCTGGTCGATCTCCTGGCCTGGGAACAAGAGCGACTTGCGGAGGGCGGCGGTGGATCCAGCCTCGGCTGAGTGTCGGTGGCCACTACTGCGCTCATTGGCGGCTTGTATAGCCGCACCGCTCCGGCGCCTCGTAGCTATCTTGCGGCAATCTAATTGCCCTTGACTGTTACCTGCTGATGGAGGCAATCTATCGGCCGCTGTAGGTATGAATTGCTCGATCGAAGTGGTCGGCGCTGGCCAGCAGCTCACCGTTGGCAACATCGGTGAGCGATGTGCAGGTCGTCAGAGTCGGCGCGAGAAGGGAACGACGGTGGGTGGCAGGCTCCCCAAACCCGTGGGCACATTCGGTGTGCCGACGAAGCCGAAGAGGAAGAAGAACGGTAGTTGGCGCACCACCGTGTACTACTACGGCGCGGCGGGAAGAAAACAGCTCGAGCGTGTCGGTGCGAGCCCGGGCGAGGCCAGTAACCGTCTCGCCGAAGCGATGCGTGACCACCGGGAGCAGTTGGGCTACGGGCGGATTACTCGCAGCACCAAATTGATCGATCTGGCCGCGGAGCTTCTGGTCGAGATGGAAGGCGACGACGCCTACACCGCCGGCAACGTCGAGGACTACCGGCGCGAGATCTACGTCTCGACCGACCGACGGGCGAACCAGAGAACAGTCAAGATCGAGAATTCGGTCGGGAACCTGCAGATCTGGCAGGCCACCTCCGGCGAGCTCGATCGCCATCTGAAGCGCCTCGTCGCCCAAGGGCTGCGGCGTAAGGCCAAGCAGCACAAGATCGTGCTGCGGGCCATGATGCAGATCGCGGTCCGTCATGGAGCGGTGGAAACCAATCCTGTCGACGGTGTCGGGGCGTTCGTCCGCCGTAAGCATCCCGCGCGGGGCAAGATCGCCGACCATCATGCGCTGCCACAGTTCCGTGCCCAGGTACGTGCATGGGCGCGCGGTGAGGCCGTGCCGGGGACGCCGGCCTACAGCAGCGGCCCGCCACGGGACTGGTCGGTGGTGTGGGTGGTCGACGTGATCACCGGCACCGGCCTGCGCCCGCGCGAGGTGTTCGCCCTGTTACTGGACGAGATCGAGTTGGACGCCAATGACCCCTATCTCGATGTCACCGGCACGCTGGTGGAAGTGAAGGGGGCGGGCACCGGGGGCTGGGTGCGCAAACCTGTGCCGAAGTCGGAGAACGGGTGGCGGCGCATCCTGCTGCCGGACCACAGCGTGGAGGCCGTACGGGAGGCGCTCAAGGACCTCGAGGTAGTGGCCCGGCCCAACTCGCAGGGCCTGCTGTTCCCGGCCCGCAACGGCGCACTGCGCAACCCGAACAACTTCGGCCGTACCTGGCGCGCGGCGCGCGGGGAGAACTTTGCGTGGGTGACTCCGCGGACCTTCCGTAAAGGAGTGGCGACCGCGGTCGACCACGCCTACGAGGACACGGCGCGGGCCGCTCGTCAGCTGGGCAATACCGTCGAGGTGGCTCGCACGCACTACATCGATGTGCCCGAGACGGTGCCCGACAACCGCGAGGTTCTGGAGCGTTGGGCGCGCGGCCAGGCACCGAAAGTATGAGATTTTGACTGGCTCGGTTCGAATTTCCGGGCGTGTCGCAGAATGAGAAAACCCCTCCGACCGCTGGTCAGGAGGGGTTTTCGCTGTCGGGCTGACAGGATTTGAACCTGCGACCACTTGACCCCCAGATCGGCCGGGTGACCAAACTAGCAGGTAGACAGCTACTTCCAGGTGTTCTCTAGTTCGCATTGATCAGCACGTTGTTTCGCATCGTTCATAGCGTGTGGTCCCGTTCTGGTCCCGCTCCACGGCGTTGCATCAGCCCAGGACGGCGGGTTCCGCGGCGCGTCGTAACGAGCGCACTGGATCTGTCGAATCCAAGGCAGACCAAAGTTCGTCCCGAAGGGAAATCTGATGCCTGCCGACCAGCAGTGGACGTCACCGATATCTGTGGAACAGGAACGGCGGGAGACTCTTCTAGCGCAACTGCCCGGCAAGGAGCACCACGAACGTCTCGATGGCCTGAACCGTGCATCGCAGGTGTTCAGTGGAAACGGCGAAGAGTTGAGCGGTTTGCTCCGCCGCTTCGTAGGGACAGATCTGCACGTGCAGCATCTCCCAGACGGCTATGACGTGGAGATCATGCGCCGCTTCCATAACTATGTCGCTTCAGTCGCCACGCTGCGTGATGTTCAACGGACTGCACACCGCAAGTTGTGGCCGGAACGTGTCAGCCCCGGTGACCCACAGAACCAGAAGACAGTCTGGGAGGTCGAGACTTACTCACCCAAGGTCGAGGAATTATTCGGATCAGACTCCATCAAGTTCCTGTTCGATTTACGAAATTTCACCGTCCATTACTCGATCCCGCCGCTGACGATGGGCACAACGATCCGATGGGATCGGGGCGGACCGGTTGTTCAGGAGAACAAAGTCGAGTTGAAGCGTGCAGAGCTGCTCAAGTATCGGAAGTGGGGTTCGGCGGCCAAACGCTACCTACAGAGCCACACTGGCGACATCGATTTTCTATCGATACTGGAGGACTATTCGACGGCAGCGCGAAGATTTTATGAGTGGTTTTGGCGTCAGATAGAAGAAGAGGTGCGCGTCGACGTGGAAGCCTTTCTCACGAAGAGTAACGAGTTGGGCCTCTGGCTGGCGGAGCACTACGTTAAACCTGATTGGTCAGACGATGGAGATCTCATCCCGGGTTCGCTGCGGCGAAATCGCGCGAAAACCCGCCTCGCGCGATCCCAACACGGAACGTGCGGCTGGCACCGGCATCTAATGGTCGATGACGGTGGTGTCGCGTCAGTTATGCAGTCCGGTGACCCGTGGGACTCTTTTCCAGCAATCAGGCGATAGCGCGGATGCCGAAATGCTGGTGCTCCGGGGACAGGTTTGGGTTGGGTTCTGCCATCCGCACCTGATCGGGTGATGTCGGGTAGCTCGTCTGGCGGGGTGCCCTTCAGCCAGCACCGACCATCTATGTGGAAGCGGCGTAACGATTTTGCTGGTGTCGCTGACATCTGTGTGACGGACGGCGTGCTTGGGATGTGGAGCTGGGGTACGACCAGCACTCGACCGTACCTGGTTGTTCATGAGTCCAAACGGCAAGGGATGTGGGTATGGAAACAGAGATGCGGCGGCTTCAGGGAAGAGACCTGGATCCGAGTTACGTGGGTCAGTTCATCAGACGAGCAAAGAACGGATACCACCAGCCCGGGAAGATCCTCGAACTCGTCCCGGTACTCGACAAAGGGGTTTTCCTTCTTGCCGTGAATTGGATGGAAACGCCGGTGAACGCCGCATCGGTTGAGCCTGCGAAGATCGCACTTTCCTCACCGGTCGTGGTGATGGACCAGCCAGTGGTGCGGGCGGTTCCAGGTACGGCAGCTGCGAAGATCGAACTGGGAGAAGTCCCTACAGACGTGGCTACAGTCGCGGATACCGGTGAGGTTGTTTCCGACTGGATCAAGCTCGTACAGAGCGGAGACTACACAGATGGGATCACCGAAACGAGAACGGTGCTGGCGCGTGACCTGGGACCGCAGCACCTCGGGAAGATCTTCTACAACGGCGACGAAGCCGCGGGAGTGAACTACCCGATCAAATTTCTTAGCTTCCGCGCCATCGAGGAGGGGAATGCTCCCGGGGTCCAAATGTGGCTCCGTCATGGCGCTATCGACAGTAGGCCAGCCTACGACAATGAGTGGCATGTGCCGTTCGACCGCTCGTTTGAGCTGGTCGAGTTGACCCCCTTCTTGGGGTAAAAGGTCCGCAGACAAGTCCCATGACGGCACCACCCACTGGCCTTGGTGGGTGGTGGTCTGCGCATACAGGGGGCTGGCTTCCCCACCTGCCCCATAGGGCCTGCCTTTCTCGCGTAGAGGCTCCGGGGTCAAGGGTGGCGAATGCCATCAGCGCAGCTGACGCCGCAGGCGCCCTTGAAGCTGGAGGGGCGCGGGAACACAATGCAGGTCACCAGTCAGCAGGGCCACGCGGCCGGAGGTCGCGCACATCCCACCTCGAGAACCGGGCGATCAAATGTGTTCGGCAACTCGGCGGGACGGGACCACAGCCAGTCACCCCGGGCATTGCCGGCCGATTCGTGCTCGGGCTGCGGGAGAGCAAGCCGGGTACGGCTCTCGTCGTGCCCACACTTCTCGGTTATCGAAAATCAACCATCTCGGGTCGGAAGCGGGTGGTGCCAGCGTGCCGCCGACGCGCCCGGTGGGGCCGCCAGCGCAGCCAGGCCACGCCGGGTTGCGTGGCGGCGGCGCGCAGGCGCCGCCGCTCTTGAACCTATATGGCGAAATTCGGCAACCACTCGTTGAAGGGGTTGGGTGCACGGCATCCTGTGCCACGACAGAGGTTTCCCGTGCTGTCGGACAATGGTTCGGAGTGCTCGATTCCGTAGACCGGTGAGGCTTGCGCGGTGCTACAGTTGGGTGGCTAGCCACCTAGGGAAGGGATTGGCGTCATGTCGAATGCAACGCATCAGTCGCGCCTCAGTGAGGTACTCAAGGCGTACATGCGTGCGCACGGATTGACGCGGCATGAGGAGATGGCGCGCGTTCTGGGCGTCGATCGGACCTTGGTGTCCAAGTATCTGAGTGGCGCGAGGGTTTGTCGGGATGTGGACCAGTTGCGCCACTTCGCGGAAGCGATGGATCTGCCGCCCGAGACCTTCGGCCTGATAAGCCCTCCCGATATGGCGCAAGCTGAGAGGGACGACGCGGTTACGGAGTGGCGGTTGGTTCGGCAAACGCTCAATCGGAACCGGCATGCGCTGACGGCCGCGGCCGCCCGCCTGTACTGGGACGTGATCCCAATCGAGGGGACAACGTGCATCACTCGGCCAGAGTGGATGGCATCGGAGCCTGTCGACTTGGACTCGATTGTTCTCGATTTTGATGGCGAGGCTGATCCGCCTGAAATCAACGGCGGTGAGGCCGAGTCGGATCCGTATCGCCCCATGCGGCCCAACGGTGAGAGGTTCGGCCGGTACAGTCAGGCGATTCGGGCCATCGCACAGCCGACGCTGTTCGAGAATCGAACGTCATATCGTCTGCTCGACGCGTCGTTCAGCGACACCACGCCTCGGATGTCGTTTGGGTTGACCACATACTTCGACATGGTGGACGTGTGCGAGGTCGTCGCGCACGAGACGGCGTCCGCCTGGGTTGCAGGACAAAGGGAACGCCTAGATCTTCAGGAGTTGCCGTTTCGTAGGCGGATCGGAGACTTGTTCGATCCTCGTCGTCGGCCGATCCTGCCCAGCATTAACACCCTGACGATTCGACGGGCGCCTGAAGGTGACACCTTCTTTCTCCACCGGCGTGGATCGACGATGGTGACACTCGCTGCCGGTCTCGCGCACATCATCCCGGCCGGGGTGTTCCAACCTGCGGCCATCGGACAGGCCAACATCGCGCGAGATTTCGATCTGTGGCGCAACATGCTGCGCGAATTCTCGGAGGAGTTCTTGGACTCTCCGGAGCACGACGGTAGTAGCGGAACGCCGGTCGACTACGACGATGAGCCGTTCCGTACGCTGACCGAGGGTCGACGTGCAGGAAAGTTGAAGGCTTGGTGCTTCGGAATGGGCATCGACCCTCTTGCACCGGCAGGCGAGATTCTGACCACGGTGGTCATAGATTCCGACGTATTCGACGCTGCTTTTCCGCGCCTGGCCCCGCGCAACGCCGAGGGCGAACTCTACCCCTCGGACATGGGCACAGTCGGGATTGGGTGGACCGATGTGAACGTGCGCCAAGCGCTTTTCCGCGAACCTCTGGCAGCAGCGGCGGCAGCATGCATCGCCCTGACGTGGCGGCACCGTGACCTCTTGTTGGAGTAATGACAAGATGGCGGTGTGCGGGTATTGGTGACGGGAGCGAACGGGTACGTCGGTCGCGCGGTGGTGGCATCATTGGCGCACCGTGGTCATGAACCGATCGCGATGGTACGCACACGGGGGAAAGAGATCGCGGGTGCCGAGAGGGTTCGAGTCGCGGATCTGCTCGATCACGAATCGTTGTGCCGGGCCGTTCAAGATGTGGATGCGGTGTGCCACCTCGCCGGGTTGACCAGGGCCCGCGAGTCGGTCGAGCATCCATTGCGCTACTTCCGCGTCAATACCGCGGGCACTCTCGGGTTGCTCGATGCAATGGCGCGCGGCGGAGTGCATCGGCTGGTTTTTGCATCAACCGGATCCATCTATGGAACGCCGGATCGGCAGCCGATGACGGAGGACCTTCCCGCCGCACCACCTCATCCGTATGCAGGTAGCAAACTGGCTGCGGAACTTGCAATCGAGGCGCAGTGTGGTGCGGGCGAACTGTCCGCACTCATTATTCGGATGCTGAACGTCGCCGGTGGAGACGACCCCGATCCAACTCGTCTCATACCTCGCGCCATCAGCGCGACTACGGGTGAGTCCGTCCTGGCGGTCAACGGGGATGGCTCGGCGGTTCGTGACTATCTGCATATCGCCGACGCGGCGGACGCTTTCGCTGCCGGTATCGACCATCTCCCAGCGCTGGGGCATTCGGCAACGTACAACGTCGGCAGCGGTGCGGGCAGCAGCGTCAACGATGTAATCGTGGCAGTGGAACGTGCTACAGGACAACGTGTCTCGGTGGAAAGCCGTCCGCCTGCCGCAGAGCCGGGCATCTTGATCAGCGACCCATCCAGGGCGATAGCGGAGCTCGAATGGTCGCCCGGTCGCTCAAGCATCGATGCCATCGTTCAGGACGCATGGTCGACGGTCAGCGCGTCACACTGAACCTCACTTTGAGGGCGGGTCTCGTCTAGTCGCGTCGGCGGTTTCCGAAGGCGACGGGCGCGCGGGGAGCGCATCCGTATCGCCAGCGAGCCAGTGTAAGAACTCGATCACGTGGGAGTTCATGTTCGACCCCACCTGTTGCACAGCGTCCTGAGCCCGCTTGTACAGCTCTGGGTCCGGCCGATAAACGCGTGCTGGGTGCTGATGCTTGCTCGGCATAGATACCAGCATGTCACGGTGGCTAGCCATTGGTCGACTAATGCTGTACCGTTCGAGGTGGCTAGCCACCCTGATCTGCTGTGACGCATCGTCACATTCCAGGGTTCGGAAGTCGCTCAAGCTGAAATCAGTCAACCAAGAGGAGTTCACGATGGCTATGAAGAATCTGTGGTTCACCCCGGCGTTCACCGACGCGTTCCCGATGGGTTTGTTCCTGCTCGGCGAGGTCGAGCCCATGACGGAGTTCAACTCCGACCGCAACGCCCCGAAGCGTCAGCGTCTGGACCTGGATGCGGAGGGCAACGGCTCCGGTAAGCGGCTGTGGAAGGCCACGGTCACCGATCCGGCCGCCCCGAACGCGAAGCAGGCGAGTTTCGATCTGGTGTTCGTGGCCGATCAGATGCCGGTTCCCTCGACTCCGGAACTTGCGCCGGGTATGCGGCCGATCGTGTTGGAGGGGTTGCAGGTCAAGCCGAAGATCGCTGGTCAGGGCGAGTTCAAGTCGATCGGCTGGAACATCCGGGCGACCGGGTTCGCCGGGGACAACTCCGGTGCCAAGCAGGCTCCGGCTGACCCGGGTGCTGCTCGGTCCAGCAATAAGGCGGCGTGATGCGGGCGGCGGATCAGTCGGTGGGCATGCGTCTTGCGCACGGGTCCGCCGCACTCATCATCCTCGGGGTAGGGGCGGCGGCGTTCCGGCTGTCGTTCTCCACCCTGGAAGACCTCGCCCGCCTGGCCCGGATGCCTGCCGATGATGCGTGGTTGTTCCCGCTGATCGTGGACGGAACCATCCTGCTGGCCACCTTCGGGCTGCTGGTCTGCGCCCGCCACAAGTCCGAACGCAATTTCTTCCTCGGTGTGCTGGTGGTCGGCTCCCTGGTGTCGGTCGCCGGGAACTCGGTCCACGCTGTCGCGGCCGGTCAACCGCTCCCGGGCTGGGCGGCGGCACTGGTGGCGGCGGTGGCTCCGATATCGCTGTTGGTCGATACCCACGGGCTGGCCCTGCTGTTCCGTGTCGCTGCCCGCCAGCGCGCCGAAGCCCATGCCGAACCCGTGGCCGAACCCGAATCTGCCTCGGTGACTTTGCCGGCCGAATCTGCTCCCGATCCCGAACCGGTTGCAGTGCCTGCGCCTGTTCTCACCCCGGTCCCGGCTCCGGCCCCGATTGCTTCGACTCCTCCTGTCCGTTCTCCGCGGCCGGTGCAAACGATGCTGCCGCTCGCTGTCCCTGTTGGGAGTGCCTGATGCTTTCCCCTGACCTATTCATCTTGGGCGGTTCCGCTGCTGCGACCGCCTACACCCTGTGGCGCTGGCGTCGCCTCGACGGTGTCACCGATCCCGCTTCGGCCGACGAAACCGCTGGTGTTCCGGTGGAACTGGGCCCTGCTGCCTCGATCGTCACCGATTCCGCACAGCTGGCCCTGATGTGGCCTGCCCTCGGCCTCGGCTCGTGGGAGAACGGCTACCCGACCATCACCGCGGCCACGTTGACCGATGCCGGGATGCTGGTGGAAGTCCAGATGCTGGGCGGTCAGTCATTGCAGCACTGGGCAAACGATGCCACCCGCGAGGCCCTGGCCGCCTACTTCGCCGTTCCCGAAGTCCGCGTGACCAGTCCGCATCCGGGGTTCGTGCACCTGGAACTGCGCACCGTGGACACCCTCGCCGACTCGGTACCGGTCACGAGCCTGCTGGCCTATGGGGTGGATCTGGAAGCTGTGCCGGTCGGGGTGACCGAAGAGCATGACGTGTGGCGGTTGCGGGTCATGTACTCCCACATCCTGATTGCTGGCGCGACCGGTTCGGGTAAAGGCAGCGTGTTGTGGTCGATCGTGAACGGCCTCGGCCCCGCGATCAAAGCCGGACTCGTCGACGTCCTGCTGGGTGACCCGAAAGGCGGCATGGAGTTCGGGGCCGGTGAGGACCGGTTGTTTACCGATTTCCAGTGGACCGCTGACGGCATCATCACCATGTTGACCACGGCCGTGGCCGACTTGGAGGAACGCAAGGCCCGGTTCAAAGCAGCCGGTATCCGCAAGTACACACCGAGTATCGACGAACCGCTGCAGGTCATCGTCATCGACGAATACGCGGCGTTGTCGGCGTTCGCGACCCGCGAGCAGGTCACCGAAGGGCTGCGGCTGCTCGGGCTGCTCCTCACTCAGGGCCGGGCGGTCGGTTACAGCGTGATCGTGGCGTTGCAGGACCCGTCCAAGGAGAACATGCCCAACCGGCAACTGTTCTCGACCCGGATCGGCCTGCGCTTCGACGAACCGTCCCAAACCAGCATGGTCCACGGCCAGGGCGCCAAGGACCGCGGTGCCCGCTGCCACGAGATCGCGGCCACCACACCCGGTGTCGCCTACGTCGGCCAGGACGGCAGCAACGAGTTCCGGCGGGTCCGCGCCTTCTGGGTCTCCGATACCGATATCGACCGCATCGTCGACACCTACTCCCCGGCCCCGCCCGACCTCACTCCGCAGGCCGATTACAGCGGATTCGACCCCGACGACCTCGGCGACGAACCGACCCCGATCGCGGCATAACCCGCGACCAGTCCACCACCGCGAACGGAGAAAACCTCATGACCCGCAACACGATCCCCGCCGACGTGATCGACCTGTCCGCCCACCGCCGCTGCGCCCTCGAACGCGCCGGACACGACCCCGTCTCGGTCGCCGTGGGCATGCTCGCCGACACCGGACAGCTGCCCGGCTGGGACTTCACCACCTATCACGACGACGACGGTTCCGGATGGGCGGCATGACCAGCACCCCGGCCACCGACCAGCCCAACGAACGCCCCCACCTCGTCGTGCAGGCCACCGACCACACACCCCGCGAACAGTCCCGCCGGGTTCATAAGAACCTGCACGAACCCTGCCCTGACCAACTCGCTTTGTTCGATCCGGAGAACCCGTCATGAACACCACGACCACGCTCACCACCGGGACCACTACGGCCACTGTCACCACCGGCCCTCAGAAGCGGCGTGATCTGTTCGACCTGCTCGGCCTCGCGGTCCTGAACACCGGCTGGTACCTGATCATCGGTGCCGGGGTCGCGGTCCACTGGGCGATCCTGTTCCCGGTCATCTCCGTCCCGTTCCTGCTCGCCGGTATCAGCGGGTATCTGTTCGGGTGGCCTGTCGGAGTCGCGGAAGCCGCGTACGCGGTGGTCGTGATCTTCGGGTTCCGGCGCCGCTTTCCCGACCTGTTCGCCCGCTGGGTCACCGACCGTGCCCGGACCCGGTTCCTGACCTGGTGGCGCTACCGCCGCAACTGGACGCGTCTGATGAAAGCCTGCCGCCTCACCACCACCACCGAAACCGGCACCGCCACACCGAAACTGCTCGCGGTCGGCATCGGTGACGGCACCGACCGGGTGCAGCTGCGGATGCTGGAAGGCCAGTCCCCGGCCGATTTCGAGATGCGCGCCGAGACCATCGCCCACGCCTTCAAAGCCGAGCAGTGCCACGCCAGCATCGTCGGCCCCGCCACCGTCGAACTGCGATTCCGCCACGGTGACGCCCTCGCCGACACCGTGCTGGCCCCGCGGGTGGATCAGTGGACCAAACCGGAAGGAGTCACCGCCTGATGGACATCACTACGGCCTCGACCGATAGCGGGGTCGTCCCGGTCCGGCAGACAGCGGCCCAGCGTCGTAGCCTGCCGGACTTCCGGGATGTCGCCCAGGAACTGGCGGAGAAGGAACACATCTGTGTGCGTCCGATTCCGATGCTGTCCTACGACTCCAAGACTCTGACCGAGCAGTACATCGGCGCCCCGTGCAAGTCCACGATCGCCTCGGTGTGCCCGGCCTGCGCCGACAAGGCCCGGTTCCTGCGCATCACCCAGTCCCGCGAAGGCTGGCACGTCGACTCCGAGCCGGAGAACGAGAAAATCCGCCCGACCGAGCAGCAGACGGCGTTGCTGGCGGCTCGTTCGGACCTGTTCGAGACCTTCCAGCAGGCCAAGGCCGAGGGTGACGCGGACATGATGTCCGGTATCCGGGAAGTCGTCGCCGACCTCGACACCGAGATGAAAGAGTCCGGGTTCCGGGGACGGCTGCCCGCCCTGGATCGGGAGCCGAAACCGCGTCGTGCTCGCTCCACTCGTCGACGGCAGGATGCCCCGAACCTGCCCCGGCTCAAGGTCGAAAAGACCACGGTCGGCCGCGAATACGCCGGGGGACACCGGCCCTCGATGTTCATCACCCTGACCATGCCCTCCTACGGGGCCATCAACCGCGACGGCGCGATCAACGACAAGGGCGAGGTTGTCGGTGACGGTTCACCCCGGCACCCGGACTCCTACGACTACGCACGCGCGGCCCGCGACATCGTGCACTTCTCCGCATTGTTCGACCGGTGGATTCAGAACCTGCGCCGGGCGGTGGGCTGGAACATCCAGTACTTCGCCACTGTCGAACCCCAGAAACGCGGCGCCCCGCACCTGCACATCCTGATCCGGGGCACCGTGTCCCGCGACCTCATCCGCCAGGTCACCGCCGCGACCTACCATCAGGTGTGGTGGCCCCCGCACGACCGGGGCAGCGAGGTCTACACCGGCGATATCGTCCCGGTCTGGGACCCGGCCCGGCTGACCTTCGTCGACCCGGCCACCGGTTCGCCGCTGCTGGCCTTCGATGACGTGCAAGATCTCCTCGACGATGTGGAGGATCTGGACCCGGCGCATGTGGTGCGGTTCGGGGATCAGATGGACCGCTCCGATATCCGGGGCTACGTTGCCGGCCGAAAAGCCGATCGCGCTGTCGGCTACGTAACCAAGTACCTGACCAAGTCGATCGCCGAAGTCCTGGACACCGACTCCGACCGGACCCGCCACCACTACAACCGGTTGCACGCCGAGCTCCAGCACACCCCGTGCTCGAAACGGTGCCCTGTCTGGCTGCGCTACGGCATCGTCCCCGAAGGCGCGTCCGAGAAGACCATCCCGGGGCGCTGCAAGGGCAAAGCGCATCGTCGGGACACTCTCGGCCTGCCCGGTCGCCGGGTCCTGGTCTCCCGGCAGTGGTCGAACAAGACCCTCCCGGATCACAAGGCCGACCGCGTCGAGTTCGTCCGGCAACTCCTCGCGTCGGTGGGGATCGTCAAACCCGACACCTCGCATTTGAAGCTGTCGATAGTGCGGCCCGGTGACCGTTCGGCCCCGCCCCGCGATCACCTGATCATGGCGTCGGTCGCTCAGCGCAAGGTCTGGCGGGCCGAGTACACCCGGGCACTGCTCGCGGCCGGTCCACCAGCACAGCAAGACGCTTCGGCATTCTCGGTAGCGGCATAGGAGGCAGGATGGAAACTCAACTGGTTGATGGTCGCTGGTACTCGACCGCGGAATTGGCTGTACTGCTGGGTATCGATCCGTCGAGCTTGCGGCGGTGGCGCACGGCCCGCCCTCCCTATGGGCCCGCCTTCGTCCGGGTCTCTGCTCGCGTCGTGAAGTATGCGGCTGAAGATATCGAGATGTGGCTTCGCGCGAAGCGAACCGACCCCGCCGAGCTGGTTGCGTGATGTCTGATCGCGTGAATATTCCTGTCGGCGTGCGTCTTTCGTCGGACATCGAGGAGCGCTCGGACTACGGTCGTCGGCCGTTCAAGGCTCGGGTTCGCTGGACCGATCCCGCGACCAAGAAACGGCCCTCACTTTCGGAACCGTTCGAATCCCGGGAAGAGGCAGAGGAGTGGATTGCTCGTCTCGTCCGGCTCGCTTCCCAGGGCGTAGACCCGAAGACGGCGACGATGACGCTGGCCGAATACGGTGCGGCGAATATGGATCTGGCGCTGCGGGGCTTGGAGAAGAAGAGCACTGATCCATATAGCGCGGGTTGGCGCAAGCGGGTGGTTCCGAGTTTGGGGCATTTGTCGGTCGCGATGCTGACCAACGGTGCGGTGGACCGTGCGGTCGTGAGCTGGATCGGCGACGGTGTCGGGAAATCGTCGGTGAAGAACAGCCTTGCTGTGCTGGTGCGCGTGATGGAACAAGCAGTACGGGACGGGCTTCGGGAGACCAATCCGGCTCGGGTACGTGGCTGGCAGAAGCTGTACCAGCAGATCGAGGACGAACTCGACGACCCGCGGGCCCTCGCGCTCCCGAACTGGACAGCCCTGACAACCCTTGCCGATGCTCTCGTTCAGCGCTCGGCAGATCGGTACCGCGGATGGGGTGACGTGGTGATCTTCGCCGCGTGCACGGCGTCCAGGATCGGCGAGGTCTCCGGCTGCCGTGTCGGCGATATCGACACCGATACATGGACATGGCGAGTGCGCCGTCAGACAACCCCCTCGCCGGGCGGCATGGAGGACAAAGGCACCAAGGGCAACCGTGCCCGGCCTGTCCCGCTGATCGAAGAAGTTCGGCAACTCGTCTCGGACCGGCTCGATGCGGTCGGACGGGACAAACCCGATGCGCGCCTGTTCTGCGGACCTCGGGGCGGGCGGATCGCTACCGGTGTTCTGCGGGATGCCACGCATTGGGATGAGGTCGTCACATCGCTGGGGTATGAGCATCTGCGCCGGCACGATCTCCGGCACACCGGTCTGACGTGGATGGCCGATGCCGGGGTGAGCTTGCACGTGCTTCAGAAGATTGCCGGCCACGCCGACAGCCGGACGACCGAGCGATATCTACACCCGGATCAACAGGAGATCACCGGCGCCGGAGACAAGCTCTCCAAGCACCTGCGGTCCCGTTCTGGTCCCGCTCTCCGGGTGGTCGGATGACAAAGAAAACCCCTCCTGAGCTGGTCAGGAGGGGTTTTCTAACTGTCGGGCTGACAGGATTTGAACCTGCGACCACTTGACCCCCAGTCAAGTGCGCTACCAAACTGCGCCACAGCCCGTTGCGCCGTGTGTTCCGGCGCCCGATGAGATTACCTCAGAGGTGTTCGAGACCGGAAATCGGCAGGTTGAGCGGGGTGTTGTCGGATTTCCGCGCGGTCTCTGCTCGTCCTCGGAACGTGTAAGGCGCGTGGGCGGCTCGGGGTAGTTCCGCACGGAGATCCGGGGCCTCGTCCTGTGCGCCGGAACCCGGGATGCTGTCCGGACCGGACGGCTGCCGCCTCCGGCGGTCGACAACCGCCGCATCCGGCCGGGGAGATCGGTTCCCCGTGCGATGGGATGCCTGGTGGCAGGCGTCACGTGCCCTGTGGAACAGCCTCCCGGTCGTCTCTGTTGAAACCCCTGTCGGCGTCCGGACAGTCGCGGGCCGCACCCTTTGTCGCTACGCGCGACCACTCGCCGAGAGGCGCTTGTTGGACGGCTTCCCGACCGGACGCCGCTGGGCTCATCGCCCGGCGGCGTTTCGCTGTCCCGTGTCCCATCTCGTCCGATCGCTGGATCAGTGCGCACCCCATGGCCGGTTGCGCCCACCGCCCCACTGGAGTGTGAGCTCGAGCTGGGCATATTCTGGCGGGCGCAGCTGGTTCATCCCGCGCTGTTTCGCTGTGCGTGGGATGTCGAAGCCTGTCGTCCGGTGTCGGTGACACCGTGGGACGGGTGAGAGGGAACCAGGTGGGAATCCGGGTCTGTCCCGCAGCGGTGAGCGGGAGCGACCGCCGTCACACGCACTGGGCCGGGGTCCGGGAAGCGACGGCGCGGTAGTAGCAGCCCGGGTGCGGACCCGGGTCGGCCGAGTGAGGTCGGTGCCCGCGAGTCCGAAGACCTGCCGGTTGTGCCGGGCGCGCCGTGTCCGGTGGCTGTCGCCTCGCGGATCGGGCGTTACGCCGGCGTCTACGCACCGGGCCGGGCCCGGGTGCGTCGGTCGCGCGCGTTCGCGGGTGGTGGTCGTTGGTGCTACCGATGGAGCGTGCGACGTGCCGGCCTCTTCGAAGCCGTCCAGCGCGAACATGAATGCGCCGCCGCGGCTCTCGCGCGGGCCGGTGCCGGCGGCCCGGTTCGCTGTCGTTTTCGTGCGGACCGCTGTATTGGGCGGTTCGATGTCTGTCAGTCGTCCTGCGAGGAAAGGTGCCGACGGTGGAGAAGATGTACGGCGGGGGCCGGTTGCGTGCGTTGCGGGAGCAGCGGGGGCTGTCCCAGTCGGGGCTGGCCAAGGCGCTCGGGTTGTCGGTGAGCTATGTGAACCAGCTGGAGAACGATCAGCGGCCGCTGACGGTGCCGGTCCTGATGCGCCTGACCTCCACCTTCGATCTGGAGGTGGGGTTCTTCGCGCCGGAGACCGATGCCCGGCTGCTCGCGGACCTGCAGCAGGTGTTCGCCGAGGATCCGGAGACGGCGGCGGTGACCGGTAGCGAACTCGACGATCTGCTGTCCCGGGCGCCGACGGCGGCGCGACTGCTGATCAGCCAGCATCGGCGGCTGCGCACGGCCGAGGGACAGCTGGACCAACTCACCGCCGGAATCGACGGTCCGGCGGCGGCCCCGCGAGCCGCGATGCCCTACGAGGACGTGCGGGATTACTTCTACGATCGGCGCAATCACATCGCGGCCCTGGACACCGCCGCGGAGGAACTGTTCACCCGGAGCGGGTTCGCGCTGGGCGGGTTGGATCTGCAGCTGGCGCGGCTGCTGCGCGACGAGTTCGGTGTGGTGGTGCGGATCCGTTCGGAGGATCCCGGCAGGCCGGGGCCCAAGCGGGTGTTCGATCCGCAGGCCCGCGTGCTCACTCTCGCGCGGCGCCTGACCGCGGGTCAGCGGGCGTTCCAGCTGGCCACGCAGCTGGCGTTTCTCACGCAGTCCGAGGTGCTCGACGAGCTGCTCGAAGAGACCGGGGTGCTACCGGCGGAGTCGCTGCGGCTGCTGCGTATCGGGTTGGCGAACTACTTTGCCGGCGCGCTGATCCTGCCCTACGGGCGGTTTCTGGATGCGGCCGAGCGGTTGCGCTACGACATCGACCTGCTCTCCGCGCAATTCGAGGTCGGGTTCGAGACGGTCTGCCATCGCCTGTCGACTCTGCAGCGGCGGGGGCAACGCGGTGTGCCGTTCTTCTTCGTCCGCACCGACCGGGCGGGAAATATCTCGAAACGGCAGTCCGCTACCGCTTTTCACTTTTCCCGGGTCGGGGGGAGTTGTCCGCTGTGGGTGGTGCACGACGCTTTCGCGACCCCGGGGCGGATCCGCACGCAGATCGCCGAGATGCCCGACGGACGCACCTATCTCTGGCTGGCCCGCACCACCGGGGAGAGCAACCCCGGATATTTGGCACCGGCACGTCATTTCGCTGTCGGTCTCGGGTGCGACCTCGCCTTCGCGGAGAAGCTCGTCTACTCGCGTGGGCTCCCCGTGCGCGATTCGGCGGTCGCTGTCCCGATCGGTGCCGGCTGCCGGGTCTGTGAACGCACCGCGTGCGCGCAGCGGGCGTTTCCGCAGATCGGCCGTCCGCTCGCGGCCGACGAGAACCGTCCGGCGAATACTCCCTACGCACCGGCGAGCAGGACTCGCTGACGCAACCCGTACCGGCTTCGGTCGAGGATTGATAGGGGAGTGCCAACTGTGCGGCGGTGGGCTCCAACGGCGATTCCGGGCGCTGAGACGCTTGCTTGCCGCTCCCGCCGCCCACTCCACGGTGCCGGCGCTGTGGCCGCGTGGCGGTGTCGGGGATTCGCCGTAGCGCGGCCATTGGCCGGGCGCCTCCGGCGGCGCGTTCGGCAGCAGCCGGCCGTGCGCGACACACATCGGCTCGCTGGCCGAGGCAAGACCGGAGACGATCCGGATGCGGCGGCAGGTCGGGGGAGGGCCCTGGCGGTGTGTGACTCCGGGTGGCGTGCCGTGGCCGGGCGGATCGCCGCCGGGTCCGGCCCGGCGACGTGCGTCTTTCGAGCCCACAATGCGTTCGCTGCCAGATTATCGGTGAAAATTCGGGGATTATTCCTTCCGATTTTGGATCACTACCGGTACCGATTCCGATGCATGCCGAAATCGGACACTCGAAATTCCGTGAACTGGTAATACCCATTATTTTCTGTTAACGGCCCGGTGCGCACCATTTATCGCGATGTGCGCGCGGGCGCCCCGCTGCGAGACCGGATCGTGTGCCCGGTTCGCCGCGGCCGGTGTCAGTGCAGGTCGGGGTGTTTGTCGTCCTTCCGCAACTTCCGCAAATTCGCAGAATTGACTCTGCAGAATTCGCCTTCTGCAACCCGTTTCCGCGGGCCTGGACTCTCGGTAGCGTGCGAATCGAGTGAATCCCACCGATCGCCTGGAGGTCCTGGACCGTGAAGAATCATCTCGTCCGCACCCACCGTTCGGCGCAATATTTCCCCCGTGAGGAGCACCTGGCGTGGCAGATCGCCGAGGTGGCGACCGATCCGGTGGAGGTCGCTCCGGAGACCGCGGAGATGATCGTCAACCGGATCATCGACAACGCGGCCGTCGCCGCGGCCGCATCGGGCCGGTGCCCGGTCGTCAATGCCCGGGCCCAGGCGCTGGCCCACCCCTATCGGCCGGGGGCGACGGTGTTCGGTGTCGAGGGCCGGTACTCGCCGGAGTGGGCGGCCTGGGCCAATGGTGTGGCGGTGCGCGAGCTCGATTTCCACGACACCTTCCTGGCCGCCGAATACTCCCACCCGGGCGACAACATCCCCTCGATTCTGGCGGTCGCCCAGCACGCCGGCCGCACCGGGCGTGACCTGCTCCGTGGCCTGGCGACCGGCTACGAGATCCAGATCGATCTGGTGCGGTCGATCTGCCTGCACGAGCACAAGATCGATCATGTGGCCCATCTCGGCTCGTCGGCCGCGGCCGGTATCGGCACGTTGCTCGGCCTCGACACCGAGACCGTCTATCAGGCCATCGGCCAGGCTCTGCACACCACCACCGCGACCCGCCAATCGCGCAAGGGCGAGATCTCGAGCTGGAAGGCCTACGCCCCGGCATTCGCCGGGAAGATGGCGGTGGAGGCCGTCGATCGCGCGCTGCGCGGGGAGGGGGCGCCCGCGCCGATCTGGGAGGGCGAGGACGGGGTGATCGCCTGGTTGCTCGGGGGCCCGGAGGCCGAGTACTCGGTGCCGCTTCCGGGGCCCGGGGAACCCAAGCGGGCGATCCTGGAGTCCTACACCAAGGAGCATTCCGCGGAGTATCAGAGTCAGGCACCGATCGACCTCGCCCGCCGGATGCGTGAGCAGATCGGGAACCTGGACCAGATCGCCTCCATCGTGCTGCACACCAGCCACCACACCCATGTGGTGATCGGCACCGGATCGAACGATCCGCAGAAATTCGACCCGCGGGCCTCGCGGGAAACGCTCGACCATTCGGTGCCCTATATCTTCGCCGTCGCCCTGCAGGACGGTACCTGGCACCACGAGCGGTCCTATGCGCCCGAGCGCGCGCAGCGCCCCGACACCGTGGAGCTGTGGCGCAAGATCTCCACCGCGGAGGATCCGGAGTGGACCCGGCGCTACCACTCCACCGATCCGCGCGAGCAAGCGTTCGGCGCCCGCGCCGAGGTCACCCTGAAGAGTGGGGAGGTGATCGTCGACGAACTCGCCGTCGCCGACGCCCACCCGCTCGGCGCGCGGCCCTTCGCCCGCGACCAGTACATCGCCAAATTCCGCGCACTCGCCGAGGGCGTGGTCGATCCGGCCGAGCAGGACCGCTTCCTCGAGGTGGCCCAGCGTGTGGGGGAGCTGTCCGCGGAGGAGCTGTCGCAGCTGAGTTTTATCGTCTCGCCGGATGTGCTCGCCCGCGCACCGCGCTCTCCGAAGGGACTGTTCTGATGACCGGGCTGCTCGCGGCGCCGACGCCCGCGGCGGACAAGCGTGCCGCGTTCCGTGCCGGCCTGGCCTCCGGGCGGATCCAGCGCTTCCCCGGTGCCTTCAACCCCCTGGTGGCGTCCCTGATCCAGGAGATCGGCTTCGACGGCGTGTACGTCTCGGGCGCGGTGCTCTCCGCCGAACTGGGACTGCCGGATATCGGCCTGACCACGCTCACCGAGGTATCGGGACGCGGGCAGCAGATCGCCCGGGTCACCGATCTGCCGGTGCTCATCGACGCCGATACCGGTTTCGGCGAGCCGATGAACGCCGCCCGGACGGTCACCGTCCTCGAAGACGCCGGCATCGCCGGCTGCCACCTCGAGGACCAGGTCAACCCGAAGCGCTGCGGACATCTCGACGGCAAGGCGGTCGTACCCACCGCGGAAATGGTTCGTCGGCTGCGGGCCGCCGTCTCCGCCCGCCGCGATCCGGACTTCGTGATCTGCGCGCGTACCGATGCCGCGGGAATCGAGGGAATCGACGCGGCGATCGAGCGGGCACAGGCCTATGCCGAGGCCGGCGCGGACCTGATCTTCACCGAGGCACTGCGCACGCCCGCGGCATTCGAGAAGTTCCGCGACGCGGTGAGCACGCCGCTGCTGGCGAATATGACCGAATTCGGTAGGTCGGAGCTGATCCCGGCCGCCACCCTCGAATCGATCGGATACAACGTGGTGATCTATCCGGTCTCCACCCTGCGGCTGGCGATGTACGCCGCGGAGGCGGGCCTGCGCGAGATCTACGCCGCGGGAACGCAATCCGGCCTGCTGGACCGTATGCAGTCCCGCAGCCGCCTGTACGAACTGCTGCGGTACGAGCGCTACAACGAATTCGATTCGGCCATATTCGATTTCACTCTGGGAAGGGACCAGTGATGAGCACAGCGTCGCTCGGCGAGCCGGTGCGGGGTAGGGCCGCGGCCGCGACACCGACCATCTGCAAAGGGCTGGCGGGTGTGGTCGTCGATACCACCGCGATCTCGAAGGTGGTGCCGGAAACCAATTCGCTCACCTACCGCGGGTACGCGGTGCAGGATCTGGCCGCCCACTGCTCCTTCGAGCAGGTGGCATATCTGCTCTGGTACGGCGAACTCCCGTCCCACGCCGAACTGGAGCGGTTCCAGCAGCGGGAACGGGCCTCGCGCCGCGCCGGCCGGTCGTTGCTGTCGCTGGTGGCGAAATTGCCGGAGAGCTGCCACCCCATGGACGTCGTCCGGACCGCCATCAGTTACCTCGGTGCCGAGGACCCCGCCGAGGAGGACAACTCGGCGCCGGCCAATCGCGCCAAGGCGCTGCGGATGTTCGCGGTGCTGCCGACGATCGTCGCGGCCGATCACCGCCGTCGCCACGACCTCGATCCCATCGCACCGCATTCCCACCTCGGCTACGCCGAGAACTTCCTGCACATGTGTTTCGGGACCATCCCCGCGCGGGATCTGGTGCAGGCGTTCGAGGTCTCGCTGATCCTCTACGCCGAGCACAGCTTCAACGCCTCCACCTTCGCCGCCCGCGTGGTCACCTCGACGCTGTCGGATATCTACAGCGCCGTCACCGCCGCCATCGGCGCGCTCAAGGGCCCGTTGCACGGCGGCGCCAACGAGGCCGTCATGCAGCACATGATCGAGATCGGTGACCCGGCGCTGGCCGGCCAGTGGCTGCGCGACAGGCTGGCCAGGAAGGAGAAGGTGATGGGCTTCGGCCACCGGGTCTACAAGAACGGTGACTCCCGGGTGCCCACCATGAAACAGGCCTTCCTGGATATCGCCGCGGCCACCGACGGACAGCGGTGGGTGCGAATGTACGAGGCCCTCGAGCGCGCCATGGACGAGGCCACCGGGATCGAGCCGAATCTCGATTTCCCGACGGGTCCCGCCTACCACCTGCTCGGCTTCGATATCGAGGTCTTCACGCCGATATTCGTCATGAGCCGGATCACCGGATGGACCGCCCACATCATCGAACAGGGTGAATCCAATGCGCTGATCCGGCCGCTGAGCGAATACGTGGGCGTCGCACAACGCCCGGTCGTGGCCTGAGGCCGGAGCCGGGCCGGGCAGGTCACCGCTTCCCGGACCGCCGGTGGCTACGTGTCCGGGCCCGGTCGTGGGCGACCGCCAGAAGTTCCCGCACGGTTTCGGCGGTGTTCGGGCCCGGCGCCACCACGGCCAGCCATCCGAGCTCGCCGTACACCGGGTGGGCGATCACGGTGTCGGTCACGGCGGGGTCCGTGCAGGCGGGTTCCGGGTCGCGGGGAGCGCGGCCGGTCCAGGTGGTGAACAGCTCCCTGCCGGCGTGAATGTTCACCCGGAAGACGCCGGGCCGGTCGAGCCGGGACCGCTCGTCGCCGGGGTAGTTCTTGGTGACGAGGGTGGCGAAGGGCTGGGTGTTGGCCGGGACCGCGCCGTCGGGCGCGTAGAAGAAGAACGCGTCACCCCACGCGATCTCGGGGGTGCCGTCGCCGGGGCGGGGTTGCTGGATCAGTACGCCGTCGCGGGCACCGAGGTATTCGATGATCTCGTCGAAAGTCATGTCTTCGAGCGTTACATTGAAGTGCTTATGGAGAGTTGTAGCGCGAACTGGCCGGAAACTGCGACCCGAAGTCGCAACTCCGCAGGTCTGCGGACCGCCGATATCGCCCGTGCAACCGGCTATTCGGTCCAGCAGATCCGCAACCTCGAACGTGACGGTGTGCTCCCGCCCGTGGCGCGTACACCCAGTGGGTACCGGGTGTACGGGGAAGCTCATCTGTGGGCGGTCCGGGCCTATCGCGCGCTGGCGGCCGGCGTCGGCCCGGTCGAAGCCAAGCGGATTCTGCGCGAGGCGCGGGAGCGGGGCCCGTCCCGGCTGTTCGCGCTGCTGGATCACGCACACGCCGAGCTGGACCGGGAACGCCGGGACCTCGCGTTCGCGCGGGAGGCGGCCCGGGCCATCGCCGGCGAGCCGCTCGACGATATCCGGCCGGCCGACGACATGAGTATCTCCGAACTGTCCCGTGCGCTCGGGATCCGGCCCTCGACGTTGCGGCACTGGGACGCCGAGGGGCTGGTCGTGCCGCAGCGTGCCGAGGGCGCGACCCGCCGGTACCTGCCCGGTGATGTCCGGATCGCGCGGCTGGTCCACCAACTCCGCCTCGCCGGGTACGGTATCTCCGCGCTGCGGGAACTGATTCCCTCGTTGCGGGGCGCCCACGGCTGGGACGAGATCGGCCGGGCCCTGGCGGCGCGGGACGCCGGGCTCGACGCCCGGTCCGCGGCCCTGTTCGAGGCCGGTGCCGCGCTGTACATGCTGCTGCGTACGGAGCGCGGCCGACGCCTCCGGGTCAGGCGGTGCTGACCCGCCAATCGGTGGGGCCGAACTGCTCGGTGCGGATCCGTCCGGCCGGGATACTTTGCTCCAGCAGCGTGCCGCGGACGGTGTGCAGAAAGGTGGTGGGGCCGCAGAGGAGGAACTCGGCGTCGCCGGGGAAGGCGGAGACATCGAGGTCGAACTTGTCGTGCGCGAGATCATCGGTGTGGTCTCTGTAGCGCCAGCGCAGGCCCAGCGCGGGGAGCCGGGTGGCCAGGGTGGACAGCCGGTTGGCCAGCGGCCGGGTGCCGGGGGCGCGGTCGGTGTGGTCCAGGTGCACCTGCCGGTCCGGGGCATGGGCGGCCAGGTATTCGAGAATGCCGATCATCGGCGTGATTCCGATACCGGCCGAGATCAGGATGAGCGGTGTCGTGGCGCCGGGGTCCACGGTGGCCTCGCCGAACGGCAGCGTAATCGTCAGGGTGTCACCGAGCCCGATCCGGTCGTACAACCGGGTCGAAACCTCTCCGGCGGGCCGCCCGGCCGCGCGATCGACGCGTTTCACCGCGAACACGAGACGTCCGTCCCCGGGCAGGCCGAGCAGGCTGTACTGCCGCAGCTGCCGGGCGCCGTCCGCCAGCGAGATGCCCACCGAGATGTACTGGCCCGGAGCGTATCCGGGGAAGGGCCGGACCGGATCGGCGGATTCGACGGTGAACACCGCGACGCCGGCGGGATCGTCTTCCCGGGCCGTCACCAGCGCCTCCCGGAAGACCGCGCCGGGTGCGACCCCGGACTCCGCATAGAGCCGGTTCTCCAGGGCGATGAGCGCGTCGGCCATCAGCCAGTACACGCGATCCCAGGCGGCGGCGATCGGCTCGGTGACCACCTCGGCACCGAGGACGGCGACGATGGCGGCGAAGAGGTGTTCGTGGACCACGTTGTACTGCTCGGCGGTGATCCCGAGGGAGGCGTGTTTGTGGCCGATCCGGGAGAGCATCGAATCCGGCTGCGGGGCAGTGGGATCGACGAGCCGGGCGGCGAAGCGGGCGATGGATGCCGCCAGCGCGCGCGGCTGGCTGCCCTGGGCCTGGTCGCCGCGGTTGAACAGGTCTCGGCCGAGCCGCGGATGCCGATCGAACAGGTCGCGGTAGAAGGTGGCGGTGATCGCGTCGAGATGCGCCTCGACCAATGGCAGCGTGGCACGGACGATTTCGGCGTGCCGGGTATCGAGACCGGGTGGCGTGGTGGTCATATCGGTGTCCTTCACTCCACCGCAGCGCTTGCCCGCGGCCTGCACCCGCAGTGGTTGTACTCAACGGATTATTCATTTACATAGTGACCTATACAACCAGCTAACTTGATTTAATTGGACAGAATTAACAGTTACTTGTTTGATTTGTTCGCGGTCGAGGGACCCCTGATGCACCGATTCGGCGTCCACCTACCGGGTAGTCGGGCGAGGTGACAGGGCACGAATATGTCGGCTACCTCGTGGTCGTGGTCCTCGTCGTGCTGGCGCCCGGGCCGGATACGGTGATCACCCTCCAGCACTCGGTACTGGGTGGACTCCGCGGCGGCGCCCGGGCGGTGGCGGGTATCTGCGCCGCCAGTCTCGTCCAGGGCAGTGCGGCGGCACTGGGTGTGGGAGCGCTGATCACCGGATCGCAACCGGTGTTCACGGCGTTGCGGTGGCTCGGCGCGGCCTATCTGTGCTTCCTCGGGGCGCGGGCGCTGTGGTCCGCCTGCCGCGGTGACGGTCCCGGCTGGACAGCCGACGGCGGCGGTGACCGCGCGTTCCGCGCCGGATTCCTCAGCAATATCACCAATCCGAAGATCCTGGCCCTGTATCTGTCGGTCCTCCCGCAGTTCCTGCACGCGGATTCCGGTGTCGCCCACGCATTGCTGCTGGCCTATACCGTGGCCGTGCTCGGTTCGCTGTGGTTGCTGTGCCTCGCGGCATTCGTCCATCGGGTCCGGCCCTGGTTGGCCCGCCGGGTGGTGCGACGGCTGCTGGACGCCGTGGCAGGGGCGGCGCTGGTGACCTTCGGCGCGCGCCTGGCGAGCGACTGACCCCGGCTCCCGGCCGGTGTGTGGCGTGCTGTCCGCACTCCTCCGGTACGGGACCCGGTCCCGGGCTCCGCCGCCGGGCCCTGGACCGGAGAACCGCGGGATTCGGGCGCTCACCGGGCACTGTTTAGCCCCGCGCCTGCGGGGAAGCCGCCCGACCAGGGCGAGTTGCGCCCGGATCGGGGACACCAGGTCATCCCGCCAGCGAGGAGGACACTTATGGACCGAACATCACAGCCGTCCGCCGACCCTGCCGCGTCCGATGGGCAGGAGCAGGTGCTCGGCGAAGGGCGCGGGGGCGAGGACCCGAAACAGCGGCAGCTCGATCCGTTACGGCAGGATCGGGAGAGCGGGTACCTCACCACCCAGCAGGGGGTGCGCGTCGACCACACCGACGACGCGCTGACCGTCGGCGAGCGCGGACCGACCCTCGTCGACGATTTCCACGCCCGGGAGAAGATCACCCATTTCGATCACGAACGCATTCCGGAGCGGGTGGTCCATGCCCGCGGCGCGGGCGCGTACGGATACTTCCGTCCGTACGACGATTCGCTGGCCGAGTACACGGTCGCGAAATTCCTGACCGACCCGCAGTTGCGCACGCCGGTGTTCGTCCGGTTCTCCACGGTCGCCGGGTCCCGGGGTTCCTCCGATACGGTCCGTGACGTGCGCGGCTTCGCCACCAAGTTCTATACCCCGCAGGGGAACTACGACCTGGTCGGCAATAACTTTCCGGTGTTCTTCATCCAGGACGGCATCAAATTCCCCGATTTCGTGCACGCGGTGAAGCCCGAACCGCACAACGAGATCCCGCAGGCCCAGTCGGCCCACGACACGCTCTGGGATTTCGTGGCCGCCCAGCCGGAAACCCTGCACGCCATCATGTGGCTCATGTCCGACCGGGCGCTGCCGCGGAGCTACCGGATGATGCAGGGTTTCGGTGTGCACACCTTCCGGCTGGTGAACGCCGAGGGGCGGGGAACTTTCGTGAAGTTCCACTGGAAGCCGAGTCTGGGCGTGCACTCACTGCTGTGGGACGAATGCCAGCAGGTGGCGGGCCGCGACCCCGATTACAACCGGCGCGATCTCTGGGACAATATCGAGGCCGGTAACTTCCCGCGCTGGGAGCTGGGCGTGCAGCTCGTTCCCGAGGAGCAGGAATTCGACTTCGATTTCGACCTGCTCGATGCCACCAAGATCATTCCGGAGGAGCAGGTGCCGGTGCGCCCGGTCGGCGAGCTGGTATTGGACCGCAACCCGGACAACTTCTTCGCCGAAACCGAGCAGATCGCCTTCCATACGGCCAATATCGTGCCCGGTATCGATTTCACCAACGACCCACTGCTGCAGCTGCGCAACTTCTCCTACCTGGACACCCAGCTGATCCGGTTGGGTGGGCCGAATTTCGCGCACCTGCCGGTGAACCGGCCGCTGGCCGATGTCCGTACCCATCAGCAGGACGGATACAGCCGCCACGATATCCCGCGCGGCCGGGCGTTCTACACCAAGAACACGCTCGGGGGCGGCTGCCCCGCGCTGGCCGACGAGGACGTCTATCACCACTACACCCGCCGGGTGGAGGGCGAGACGATCCGGGCCCGCAGCGAGAGTTTCAAGGAGTACTACCGGCAGCCGCGGATGTTCTGGCGCAGTATGACCGAGCCGGAGGCCACCCATATCGTCGAAGCGTTCGCCTTCGAACTCGGTAAATGCCGGGAGGTCGAGATCAGGACCCGGGTGCTGGACGAGCTGGTGCGCGTCGACCCGGATCTGTCCGACAGGGTGGCGCGGGAACTGGGCCTGCCGGCCCCGGCCGCGCAGGAGGTATCCGAGGTCGCGCCGTCACCCGCGCTGTCCCAGCTGAAGGATCCCCCGCAGACCATCGCCACCCGTCAGATCGCGATCCTGGCCACCGACGGCGTGGATACCGCGAGTGTGGAACAGTTGCGCAGCGCCCTCGCCGATCGCGGTGCCGTCACCGAGGTCCTCGCACCGCACGGCGGCGAGCTGCGCGGAACCGGCGGGAATGCCCTGGCAGTGGACCGAGCCCTGGCGACCATGGCCTCGGTCCTCTACGACGCCGTGGTGGTCGCCGGGGGCGACGAGTGCGCGCGCGCCCTCGCCGCGGCGGGCCCGGCGGTCCACTTCGTCACCGAGGCGTACAAACACGCGAAGCCGGTCGCCGCGCTGGGCGCGGGCACCGAGGTCCTGCGGGCGGGCGGTATCGCGGAGCCTCCGCAACCGAACACCCCCGCCGACGGGGTACTGCGCAGCGGTGACACGGTGTCCGACGGTTTCGCCGAAGCGTTCGCCACGCTGCTCGCGGGGCACCGGATCTGGGGACGGGACACCCACAGCATTCCGGCCTGAGGCCGTCGTACCGGTGCCGTCTCGTCCGGGACGACACCGGTACAGCGCACACCGCGCCGGCGCCTCGGTGTAGCCGCGGCGTGAGCGGGTAGGCGGTGTGCGGGTTCGACGAGAAGTGAAGATCCGCGCCGGCCACCGCACGGGACGTTGTCCGCGTGTGGTGGGTCGCCGTGCCCACGGCGCGGCCGGGCGGATCGTGAGCACGACGAGGAGGATCGATGCGGACAGTGACATCGCTGCCCCAGCAGATCACCGTGGACGAACACCTGTGGATCCCGATGTCGGACGGAACCAGATTGGCGGCCAAGGTGTGGCGGCCGGTCGCCGCCGACGACCGGCCGGTCCCCGGCATCCTGGAATACATCCCCTACCGGAAACGGGATCTGTCCGCGGTCCGGGATTCCATTCACCACCCCTACATGGCGGGCCACGGATATGCCTGCGTCCGAGTCGATCTGCGCGGCACCGGGGAGTCCGAGGGCGTACTCGTGGACGAATACCTCGACCAAGAGCACCGCGATGCCGAGGACGTCATGGCATGGATGGCCGCGCAGCCCTGGTGCGACGGCCGGATCGGGATGATGGGCATCTCCTGGGGTGGGTTCAACTCGCTGCAGATCGCGGCGCGCAAACCGCCGCACCTGCAGGCGATCGTCATCTCCTCGTTCACCGACGATCGCTATTCCGACGATATGCACTACATGGGCGGCGCATTGCTGTCGGACAATATCGCCGAATCCGCCACCATGTTCGCCTACAGCACCTTGCCGCCCGATCCGGCACTGGTCGGCGACCGATGGCGCGATATGTGGTTCGAGCGGCTGGAGAACTGCAGTCTGTGGGCGGCCAACTGGCTCGAGCACCAGCGGCGCGACGACTATTGGCGCCGGGCCTCGGTGTGTGAGGACTATGCCGCCGTCCAGGTGCCGGTCCTGGCCTCGAGCGGGTGGGCCGACGGCTATTCGAACGCGGTCGGCCGGCTGCTCGCCAACCTGGATGTCCCGCGGAAGGGACTGATCGGTCCCTGGTCGCACAAGTATCCGCATCTGGGCGAGCCCGGACCCGCCATCGGGTATCTCCAGGAAGTGGTGCGCTGGTGGGATCACTGGCTCAAGGATGTCGACAACGGCGTGCTGGACGGACCGGTTTTGCAGACCTGGATGCAGGAGAGCGTGCCACCGTCGACCGCCTACGAGGACCGGCCCGGCCGGTGGGTGGGGGAGCCGGAATGGCCCTCGCCGAATATCTCGTTCACCGAATACCCGCTGGGGCGGTACCGGATCGCCGAACCCGGCGAGGAGGTGGCGCAGGTGGCATTGCCGGTCGAATCGCCGCTGTCGGTGGGGCAGTTCGCCGGAAAGTGGGCGTCCTACAACGCCCCGCCCGATCTGCCCTACGACCAGCGCGAGGAGGACGGCGGCTCACTGGTGTTCGAGACCGGCGCGCTCGCCGAACGGTGCGAGATCCTGGGCGCGCCGACGGTGACTCTCGAGGTGTCGGCGGACAAACCGGTCGCCATGGTCGCGGCCAGGTTGTCCGATGTGGCGCCGGACGGCCGTGCGACACGAGTGACCTACGGCCTGCTCAATCTGACCCACCGGGACGGCCACGATGATCCCCGGCCCCTGGACCCCGGCGAGCGCTACCGCGTCAGCGTGCAGCTCAATGCCGTGGCGCAGGCGTTTCCGGCGGGCCACCGGATCCGGCTGTCGCTGTCGACGTCGTACTGGCCGCTGGCCTGGCCGCCACCGGAGCCTGCGCAGGTCACCGTGCACACGGCGGGGAGCAGTCTGCGGCTGCCGATCCGGCCGATGGCCGGGGCCGAGGAAGGATCGGTGCAGCCGTTCGGTGAGCCCGAGGGCGCGCAACCGATGGCGGTGACCCACATCAGTCCCGGTGATCAGAAATGGACGGTGTCCCGTGACCTGGTCGACTACCGGGCCGCCCTGGAGATCGTCAAGGACGCCGGCCTGGTCCGCTATGACGAACACGAGCTGGAAGTGGACCGGAAGGTCTGGGAACGCTACGGCTGGCAGGCCGACGACTTCTGCTCGGCCACTGCGGAGACCGCGTGGTCGATGAGTTTCGCCCGGGGCGAGTGGCGCACCAGGACCGAGACCCGTACCCGGGTCACCTGTACGCCCACCCATTTCCTGGTGCACGCCGAACTCGACGGTTTCGAGGGCGAGCAGCGCACCTTCTCGCGGAACTGGGACAAGAGGATCCCGCGTGACCACGTCTGAGGTGCGGCCGGCCGTTTCCCGGGAGTCCGCCGCGACCTCGCCCCGGAGAACCACCCCCGACACCCTCTCCATGGTGCTTGCCGCGCACGACACGGCCTTCGCCGGCACCGCGTCGCACGACACGGTGCTGATGGGGGATTCGGCCCGCCGATTCCGCGCGCGGTGTGCCGCTGAAGGCGTCGCACTCGAATATTTCGTGCCCCCGGCCGCTTCGTTTCCCGAACGGTTGCGGGGGCGCGATTTTCGTTCACCGGCCGAAGTGTTTGAGCCCGGCACATATGGCTAGCCGGTCTGCGTGAGGAAAAATATTTTTGTACCTGCTCTGACCGATTCCCAGCGCGATGAAATCTCGACCGTGGATGTTCCGGGTGGATTTTCTTCGTACGGCCTGCTCGATTACGACACCTTGATCACGGCCGACGAATTCGACTTCGACGAGCTGCTCGACCGGGCTCGGGCGGAGCTGCGTGCCTTCGACGGCCGGGTGGATGCGATCATCGCGCACTGGGATTTCCCGACCAGTGTGCTCGTGCCGATTCTGGCGGATGAATTCGGATTGCCTTCGCCCAGTTTGGAGAGCGTGCTGAAGAACGAGCACAAATACTGGAGCCGGGTATTGCAGCGGGAGTCCGTGCCGGAATGTGTACCGGATTTCTGTGCCTTCGATCCGTTCGACCCCGATGCGCTGGACAAGATCGATATTCCATTTCCCTTCTGGGTGAAACCGATCAAATCCCATTCCTCGCAATTGGGATTCGAGGTGACCGACGCCGAAATGTTCGCCACCGCCATCGCGCAGATCCGCGCCGAGATCGGCCGGATCGCCGATCCCTTCGACCGCGCGCTCGAGCGGGTGGACCTACCGGAGCACATCCGCGTGGCGGGGGGACGCACCTGCCTCGCCGAACAGGTGGTCACCGGCACCCAGGCCGCGCCGGAGGGCACGATGTTCCGCGGTGAATTCCATGTGCACGGCCTGTTCGATATGCGCAAGGACGCGGCCGGGCACAGTTTCGACCACCTGGACTATCCGGCGCGCACCGTCCCCGAGGACGTCCAGCAGCGGATGATCGATGTCACCGAGCGCTATCTGCGGCACACCGGATACGACAACGGGTGCTTCAACTCGGAGTTCATGTGGGATGCCGAGACCGGCAAACTGTGGTTGATCGAGGTCAATACGCGTATCTCGCAGTCGCACAGCGACCTGTTCGCGAAGGTCGACGGTAGCTCCAACCACGGTGTCGCCATCGATATCGCCCTGGGCGACCGGCCCCGCATGCCACATCGCAAGGGTGAATTCGCGGTCGCGGCGCAGTGCATGGTCCCCCGGTACGAGGACGGGATCGTGCGCGCGGTGCCCGGCGAGGCCGATATCGCGGCATTGCAACGCCGTTTCCCGGGCACACTGGTGCATATCGAGGTCCAGCCCGGAGACCGTCTCTCCGACCTGCCCAACCAGGACGCCTACCGGTACAAGCTCGCGACCCTCTATATCGGGGCGCCCGACGCGGACGAGCTGGAGCGGCGGTACCGCGACGCGATCGACGCCCTGCCGTTCGACTTCGCCGAGACCGACTGACGAGCGCTACCGCCCGGATCGCCGCCGCATGTTTCGGCGGCGATCTCGCGGGAACCGCCGAGGGAACCGAGACGAAGGAGGAGGTGGCCGTGCCGGACGTCGAGAGTTCTGTCGACCGCAGCGCCGGACCGCGGCGGGTGGTGATCGTGGGCAGCGGTTTCGCCGGGTTCACCTGTGCCCGTAACCTGTGCCGCCTGCTGGCGAAGCAGGAACGCGATACCGAGGTCGTGCTGGTCACACCCCACGACTACATGCTGTACACCCCGCTGCTGCCGGATGTGGCCGGCGGGCTCGTCGACCCGCGGTTCGTGGCGGTGTCGCTGGCCGACGCGCTGCCCCGGGTCCGGTTGGTCGTCGCCACGGCCGAATCCATCGATCTGGACAACAAGACGGTCACCGTGACCAGCGAGTACCACGCTCCGCGGGAATTGCCCTGGGATCGGCTCGTGCTGACCCCGGGGTCGGTGACCCGGCTCTTCGACATTCCCGGCCTCTCCGAGCACGGGCGCGGCCTCAAAACGGTCGCCGAAGCGCTGTACCTGCGAGAACAGTTGCTGCGGCAACTGGAATTGGCCGACCACGAGGAAGACCCGGAGCTGCGCCGGGCGCGCCGGACCGTGGTCGTGGTCGGTGCCTCCTACGCCGGCACCGAGCTCGTCGCACAGCTGCGGGCCCTCGCCGACACCTATGCGAAGCGCCGCGGATTCGACCCCGCCGCGGTCCGTTTCGTGCTGCTCGATATGGCGGACCGGGTGATGCCGGAGGTCGGCGAGAAGCTCAGCGACAAGGTGCTGACCGTGCTGCGCAACCGCGGTATCGATATCCGGCTCGGCATGTCGCTGAAGGAGCTCGCCGAGGACCATGTCGTGCTCACCGACGGCACCCGGATCGCGACCCACACCGTTGCCTGGGTGACGGGCGTGACCGGCGCGCCCCTGCTCGGCACCCTGGGGCTGCCGATGGAACGTGGGCGGCTGAGCGTCGACGCCGATCTGCGAGTGCCCGGCCACCCGGACGTTTTCGCCGGCGGGGATGCGGCCGCCGTCCCGGACCTGACGAAACCGGGCAAGGTCACCCCGCCGACCGCGCAGCACGCCACCCGGCAGGGCAAGATCCTCGCCCGCAATGTGGCCGCCAGTATGGGGATCGGCACGCAGGCTGTGTACAAACACCGCGATATGGGTCTGGTAGTGGATCTGGGACCCGGCTTCGCCGTCGCGAATCCGGTGGGTATCCAGCTCTCCGGCCTGCCGGCCAAGGTGGTGACCCGCGCCTATCACACCTACGCCCTACCCCGCGCGATCAACCGCTGGGCGATCACGCTGACCTACCTGACCAACGCGTTCGCCTCGCGCCCGCTCACCCTGCTCGGCCTGGTCGGCCCGGAGGAGGCGAGCTTCGTCGGCAGCGAGGGGATCCGCCACTGAACACACACCGCATTACCGAGCGGCACACAGGTTGTTGCCAGGTTCGGCGGGAAAGGTGGACCGGGAAACCGTACGAGGAGGTTCCCCATGATGGTTTACGCGACGGCTGCCGCCGGGTTCGCAGTGCTCACGCTGATGGTGTTGTCCAGCCATATGGCCGCCGTGGCGCCGCGCACACTGGTCCGGGTGCGCAGTCGTTGACCTGCGGTTCAGTGCTGGATGGATCCGGTGTTCGCGTACAGCGTCACCACCGTCGCGCCGCCGAGCCCGACGTTGTGCTGGAGGGCCAGGTTCGCGTAGTCGACCTGGCGGGCACCGGCCTGCCCGCGCAGTTGCCAGACCAGTTCCGCGCACTGTGCCACTCCCGTCGCACCCAGCGGATGGCCTTTGGCCAGCATACCGCCGGAGGGATTGGTCACAATTTGCCCGCCATAGGTGTTGGCCGCGTCGGCGACAAATCTTTCCGCCGTCCCCTCCGGAGTGAGGCCGAGCGCTTCGTAGGCCAAGATCTCGCCGGTGGTGAAACTGTCGTGCAGCTCCACCACCGGTAGTTCGGCCGGGCCGATACCGGCCTGCTCGTAGACCTGGTGCGCGGCGACCTTCGATATGTCGTATCCGACGATCTTCGTCGGATCCGAGCCCAGGAAGGTGGCGGCGGCATCGCTGCCCATCGACTGCGCGGTGATCGCCGGTCCGGCGCAGCCGTACCGGCGGGCGAACCGCTCACTGACCAGTACCGCCGCGGCCGCCCCGCAGGTGGGTGGACTGCACTGCAACCGGGTCAGCGGTCCGTGCACGGGCCCGGAGGCCAGAACCTGCTGCACGGTGACCGGCTCGGTGGACAAGGCGTTCGGATTCCCCGCGGCGTGCGCACGCGCTTTGACCGCGATTCGGGCGAAGGTCTGCGGGTCGGCGCCGTAGCGGCGGATGTACTCCTCTCCCGCCTCGCCGTACATCTGTGCGGCGATCGGTGCCTCGTCGAGTGCCGGCACCCGCTGCATGATCTGGAAGTAGCGGTCGTAAGGCGTCGGGCGGTCGGTGTAGAGCGTCTCCGGCGCGCCGGGCCGCATCTGTTCCACCCCCAGCACCAGCACCACGTCGGCGGCCCCGAACTCCACCGCCTGCCGCCCCAGGAACAGGGCCGTGGAACCCGACGCGCAATGATTGTTCACATTGAAAACCGGAAGCCCCGTAGGTCCCAGTTCGTGCAGAACCGCTTGCCCCACAGTCGAATCACCGTAGACGTAGCCGACGTAGGCCTGCTGCACCGCGGGGTAGTCGATCCCGGCATCCGCGAGCGCCGCCCGCGCCGCGGTGGCGCCCATGACCGTATAGGGCCGGGAGCGGCCCGGTGCCGTGAACGGCACGATACCGACACCCGCGACCACGGCGCGCACACGCATTTCCGGCCTCCCTGCCGCGGCGAACCCGAACCCCGATACCAACGATAAATCGTGTTCCGGGCGCGTATCGGCTCTTCGGCCGAACCGGCTCGAGGTAGCCGATCCGCTCACCACACCGCAGCGGACGCCGCTGCCGCGCGAGGTACCGGTGGGAAGCCGTTATCCGGCGATGACATGGAACTATCGGCTGCTGCGGTGAGTTCGGGCCATCAGGCTCGGGCGAGCTCGTCGCGCCAGACCGGGCTGTCGACGTAGTGGTTGTCGTAGCGCTGCGAGCTCGCGCGGATCTCCTCGACGCTCGCCTCGCCGCGATGAACCCGCTCCAACAGCCGGTAGTAGTCGAACCGGTGCAGGCCCGGGGTGAAGACCACGAGCAGTTCCGCCTCGGCCCCGGCAGTCGAGGCGAACGCATGGGGGACCGTGGGCGGCACCGTCAGGAAATCACCCCGCTTGAGGCGCACGGTCTCCTCGCGGTCTCCGCCGTGGGACCGGTCGACGGTGGACACCCCGTGGTCTCGGGCGATTGCGCGATAAGTTGTCCGAGGATTTCGTAGGCGTGTGTCCACAGCAGTGCGGCGCCGCTGTCGGGCAGGTAGTGCCGGGTTGCGTACGGGATCCGGCGCGCGAGAGTGGCGCCGTGATCCGGGGAATGGGTGGGGTTACCGTCTTGCCCGCCATACCAGAGATGGACGCGGCCGGTGAGCTCCTCGACTCGGAATGGCCAGCGCGCGAAGTGCAGGACCGTATCGCGGGCATAGCCCGCCGAACCGTGCGCGAAGCCGGCATCCAGCGCGCGACGGATGGCTCGGGTGAAAGCCGGTCGCAGGTAGACCTCACGGTCGCCCTCGGAGCTACCCTCGATACTCAGCTTCCACAGGGTCTCAGCGCTCCCGAAACGCGCAAACTCGCGCTCGGCGCCGACGGGATCGGCGGCCACCAGCTCGACCAGCCGCCGGACCTCCGCCGGCAGAGCTGTTCCCGGATAGGCGAGTTCGTCACCACCGGATACGATCGCCACCGAAGAAGTGAGCCCTCGCGCAGCCAGGGCGAGGGCGAACGGAGCGCCCTGCGAAAAGCCCACGACCGCAAGGTCGGCGAAACCCAACTGTCCGATATCGTCGGCCCAATCCAGCAGTGTGCGCCCCGGCATCCCGGTGGATTCCCCCGAGCCCGGACGCTCCACCGAGACCAGCCGGACGCCCAATTCGGCCAGCGCTCCGGAGCCGAACCCTAGCCAACGCCCCCACCCTGCCCCGGGACAGAAGAGAACCGGGCGGCCCTCCACCGGGCCCCACTCGGCCCACGCCGATCGGCGCCCATCTCGCAACGTCGTTTCCCCTGTCCGGGCGGGATCTTCCACATTCGGCACGTCCATGCCGACCATGATCGCCGGTACCTCGGCGGTCGGCGCCAATAGTTTTTCGAAGCCGCAAACCGAGCCGGGGTCTGAAGTGGGTGTTCAGTGGCCGCCGGACCTGCTCAGCTCGCCGAGCAACGCCCAGGTTCGCTCCTCGTCCCGTGCCGAACCGAGGGCGGTGAGGGCGAAGATCAGCTCGTCGGCGCCGGCTTCGGCGTAGCGGGCCACCGCGTCGGCCATGGCCTGCTCGTCGCCGATCACAGCCAGTTCGGCAGGGTCGGTGATGTTCTCGCGATCCAGAAGCGCCCGGTATGCGGGTATCTTGCCGTATCTGTCCATCTGCTGCGCCGCTCGCTCGCGTGCGCCTGCTACATCGGCTGTCATCACGCCACCCACCATGCCGAGTACCCGGGGCATCGTCCGGCCGGCTGCCGCGGCTCGTCGGGCGAGTGTGGGAATGGTGAAGTCCGCCAGTGTCTTCGGCCCGGTGAGGAGCGGGAGGGCTCCGTCGGCGAGTTCGGCCGCGACCCGCAGCGTCAGCGGGCCGGAGGCGGCCAGCAGTATGGGCACCGGGGAGTGGAGGGCCGGCATGGTGCTGCGGGTCGGCGACCTGGCCACCAGCGTCTCGCCGGTGTGGTCGACCGCACCGGTGTACAGCAGTTCGCGGAGGGCGGTGAGGTATTCGCGCAGGTATCGGATGCGCGGGTGGGTATTGCCGTAGCCGGCGGCGATCTCCGGCAGGGATAGGCCCAGGCCGAGTTCGAATCGGCCGCCACCGGCCGCCTGCGCTGTCTGCGCCTGCATGGCCAGCGCGCTGGGGTGGCGCGGGTGGATGGGCACGATCGCGGTACCGACCGTGGTACCGGGAAGTTCCCGGCCGATCAGCGCGGCGACCGCCAATGCGTCGTAGTCGAAACGTTGGGTCAGCCACACCGCGGAGACGCCGAGTTCGGCGAGCTTGCGGGCCTGATCGAGCAGGTATTCGACAGGATTCACGCCGGGAGTGAGTTGTTTGTAGTAGTCGGTGGGCAGGGCAACGCCGATTCGCATATCGCAAATGTATACCAAGTTTACTTATTTACCAGGTCTACCTTTCGGCTAGGCTGTCCGGTATGAACCCCGAGCCGGGCCTCCGCGAGCGCAAGAAGCGTCGAACGCGCGCGGCCATCTCCGATGCCGCCCTCCGGTTGTTCCTGGCCGACGGGTTCGATGCGGTATCGGTGGTGGACATCGCGACGGCCGCAGAGGTGTCCAAACGCACCCTCTTCCAGTACTTCCCGTCCAAAGAGGACCTCGTCGTACACCGATTCGCCGATCACATCGACGATGCGGCGCGAGTGGTACGGGATCGGGCGAGGGGGCAGACACCACTGGACGCGCTCCACGCGGCGTTTCGCACCGGCCTGGACAACCACGAACCCGCCACGGGCCTGTGTGACACACCCGAAGTGGTGGGCTGCTACCGATTGGTGCTGGACACTCCGGCGCTCACCGCGCGGCTCGCCCACTTCCTCGGCGGCGGCGAGATCGCACTCGCCGTAACCCTCGGCCCGCCCGATGATCTGGATGCGCGATTGGCCGCGAGCGCGATCACCGCGGTGCGCCGCAACCTGTGCGAGGCCAACTGGCGCGAGATGGCTGCCGGGCGCAGCGCGGCACAGCGGCATCCGGTCGCGATCGCCGAGGCCGACCGCGCCTTCGAACTGCTCGCCGAAGGGTGCGCGCGGATGGTTCCGACCGCGGATTGAGGCGCGAACCTTGCCTTTCCGCCCCTGCCCCGGCCCGATGAACAGCATCCGAGCGAACATGGTCCCGAGCGGCCTCGGCGGCCCGCGCATCCACCGCAGTGTCGCCGACGGCCCGGTTCGGGCGTGAGCCGGTCCCGAGTGCGGCCGTCGCCGGGACCTCGTCGCGCCGGCCCCGCAGGTCTGCACTCTGGCCACGGCCCAAGGGAACCAACCGTTAACGGTGGGTCCTCCGGGGTGCGATGATTCCGGGCGGGAGGAGGATTCGATGTCTTCGACAGATCCACGGGAACCCCGGCCACGGGTGTCGATCGGCGAATGGGTCGCGCGGGCCCTGGCGATGGTGCTGCTGGTACCGGTGCGGTTGCTCTGGGAAGCGGTGAAGCTGTGCGGGCGGGCGGTCGTCGCGGCGGGCGTCTACGTACTGGAACGACTGCTGGTGCCGGTGGGCCGGTTCCTCTGGTACTGGGTGGTGCGGCCGCTGTGGCTGTTCGTCAAGGATGTGGTGTGGGGGTGGGCGCTCCAGCATGTGCTGTGGGGCATGGTGCTCACGCCGTTGGGGGCGCTGCTGATGGACTGGCTGCTGCGGCCGCTGCGGCACGCGATCGAACGCTGGCTCTGGCGGCGGCTGCTGCTACCCGGGCTCGAACTGCTGTGGCGCTGGGTCCTGCGACCGGTGCTGGCCGTAATCGCGTTGACCGCGGAGTGGCTGTGGAGGTGGTGTGTGGTGTGGCCGCTGCGGCAGCTGTGGCGCCGGGTGTTGCGGCCGTGCGCGTTACTCCTCGCGACGATCGTGTCCTACGGTTGGCGTGGGGCAACTGCGGTGGTGCGGGTGCTGGTCGTGGTGCCGTGTGTCTTCGTCTATCGGATGGTGCTGCGCCCGATGCTGCGCGCGCTCGCGGCGGTATGGGACTTCGTCGTCGTGCGCCCGCTCGGATTCCTGAACCGGCGGGTACTGGCGCCGCTGAACCGGGCCGCGGCGGAGGTACTGAACACGGTGTTCGGCCGCTGAATCACCGGAAATCAGTTGTGTCGACGGCCGGTGGATAGTGCAATGGCCGGTGATGCACGCCGAACGAGATCTCACCGGACGAGTAGCCGTGGTGACCGGAGTGGGACGCCGGGCCGGGATCGGCTACGCGATCGCCCGGCGGCCGGCCGACCGGGGCGCAGCGCTCTACCTGACCCATTGGCGGCCCCACGACGAGGAACAGCCCTGGGGCGCCGACGATATCGACGCGATCCGCCGGGGATTGTCCGCCGCGCCACAGGTAGTGGACCACAGTGTCGATTTCGCCGACCCCGCCGCGCCGGCGGAGGTCGTGGACGCCGCGGTCGCCGAATTCGGGCACGTGGACATCCTGATCGCCAATCACGCCCGCAGCGGCGGAGACGGGACCCTGCTCGATACCGACGCCGCGATGCTGGACGCGCACTGGGCCGTGGACGCCCGCTCGGTGCTGCTGCTCACCCAGGCATTCGCGCGGCGGTTCCGGCCCGATGGTGGCGAGGTCGCCGATCGCGGCCGGGTGATCTGGATGACCTCCGGCCAGCACCTGGCGCCGATGCGCGCCGAAATCGCTTACGGCTCGGCGAAATCGGTGCTGGCGGGCATGACGGCGACGGTCGCCGACGAATTGATCGACCGCGGCATCGTGCTCAACACCGTCAACCCCGGCCCGGTCGATACGGGCTTCCTCGCCCCGGATACCACGGACCTGCCCGCGGAATTCGTCGAACAGGTGCACTCCGCCTTCCCGCGCGGCCGGGCCGGCCGGCCCGACGACCCGGCCCGGCTGATCGAATGGCTGGTCTCCGATGCGGGCCGCTGGGTGGTCGGGCAGGTGCTCGACTCCGAGGGCGGTTTCCGGCGGTCCCGCTTCTGACCGTGCATCCCCGTGGCCGGCCCGGTCGGGGCGCGCCTCCGCGGGGAGTCGGTTCGGCTATCTGGCGGCCGCGCGGTCCGAGCGGCTCAGGCGTTGCCCTTCGCGCCGGCTCCGGCGTCCACCGGGAAGACCATGCCGGTGAGGTGGGCACTCGCCTCGGCGGCGAGGAAGAGCACGACCCGGGAGACCTCTTCCGGTTCCAGGGCCGCGACGGGCAGCAGGTGGGTCAGCCCGGCGAGGACCGGCGCTACGTCCGCCCAGGCGGGATCGGCGAGGTCGGGCCGGAACCGGCGGTACATGGCGTCGTTCTGCACCATGGGGGTGGCGATATTGCCCGGGGCCACGGAATTCACCGTGATGCCGTGCGGGGCGAGTTCCATCGCCAGCGATTTGGTCAGGCCGATCACACCCCATTTGGAGGCCACATAGGAGGCCATGGCGGGGCTCGCGCCGCGTCCCATCATCGACGAGGTGGTGATGATGCGGCCGTACTTGCGGGCGATCATGCCCGGGGTGACCGCGGCCAGCGTATTGAACACCCCGGTGAGGTTGCTGCCGATCACTTCGTGCCAGAGCTCGGTGCTGTGTTCACCGATCGGCGCGACCCCGGTCACCCCCGCGTTGGCGACCGCGATATCCACCGATCCGAGCTCGACTTCGGCGTGCCGCACCAGCTCGTCCATCGCGGCCCGGTCGGTGGTATCGGCCCGCACGCTCACACACCGCCGGCCCAGCGCGGTGACCAGTTCCGCGGTATGCGCGAGGTCGGCGCGGGTGCCGAGCGGATAGTCCAGGGCGGCACTGTCCTCGCAACGATCACACAGAACGATATCGGCACCGCGCTCGGCGAACGCGAGTGCGTGCGCGCGCCCCTGACCGCGGGCGGCGCCGGTCACCAGCGCGACCCTGCCCTGGAATTCCTGTGCCATCGATGTCCTCCTCGGGTGCGTGCGCGACCCGCGCACAGCAGTGGGTTCGGCCACGACCTGCGCGCGGTCCGCGGCGCTCACGGTAGGGGTGCGCGGCCGGCGCCGCGGCCGGCGCTCTCACTGGCCGAGACCTCGCCCGCCGGGCGGCGGTGCCGGGTCGGTAGCGTCGATTCCGCGGCGGCGGTCCCACCCGAGAAAGAAGTCCGCTGCCGGTCTCGGGCGGCCGGTGCCGCGGGACGGATACCGGGCGGTAGGACGAGGAAGGGGAGTTATGCCGAGGATCGCCGAGACGCGCGATGCCGCGGCACCGAGTTCCACCGAGCAGCGTGCCCGGGTGGGCCGGATTCTCGACGCCGCCGCGACGCTGGCCACCGACAAGGAACTCGACCGCGTCCAGATGCACGAGGTGGCCAAACTCGCGGGTGTCGCGGTCGCCACCCTGTACCGGTACTTCCCGTCCAAAACTCATCTGTTCGTGGCGGTCATGCTCGATCAGATCGACCGGATGCGCGCGAAATACGTCCGGCGGCCCGACCCGGAACAGAGCGCCCGGGACGCGGTCCACGACAGGTTGCTCCAGGTGGTTCGGGTACTGCTGGGCCGACCGCTGCTGGCCACCGCGATGATCCAGTCCAACAGCGCGGCCCGGGCGTCCGCGGTGCCGGATACGGCCGGGGTGGACCGCAATTTCCGGCACCTGCTGTACGACGCCGCCGGGATCGAGCAGGTGACCGAACGGGATGCCCGGCTGCTGCGGGTACTGATCCATTCGGTCTTCGGCATCATCCAGTCGTGTCTCAACGGCCGGATCACCATCGCCGACGCCGAAGCGGACCTGCGGATGGCGTGTGATCTGCTGCTCGCGGAGTGGCCGGAGTCGTTCAGGCGGTGAGACCGCGCCGGATCACCTTCCCGGTCGCGTTACGCGGCAGCGGGTCGGTGGTGATCCGCCAGCGGCTGGGCACTTTGTAATACGACAGCCGCGCGGCGGCGTATTCGTGCAGTTGCGCCTCGTCGACGGTCGCACCCGGGCGTACCACGACGATCGCTGCCACCTCCTGCCCCAGATCCTCGTGCGGGACACCCACGACGGCGCACTCCGCGACGGCGGGATGTTCGTCCAGGCACTGCTCGATCTCGGTGGGGTAGACGTTCTCGCCGCCACGCAGGATCAGATCCGAGCGGCGGCCGGTCAACCGCAGCCGGCCCTCCTCGAGGACGCCGAAATCGCCGGTGCGTAACCAGCGGTCCGGGGTGATCGCGGCGGCGGTGGCCGCCTCGTCCGCCCAGTAGCCGAGCATGACGAAGGGGCTGCGCACGCACACCTCGCCCTCGGTGCCGTCGGGGACACGCTCTCCGAACGGGTCACGGATCTCCACCGATACCGTGAGAATCGGCCGGCCGAGCGTACCGGGGTACTGCTCGAGCTCGGCGGTCGTGGCGACCGCTACGGCGGTACTGCATTCGGTGAGCCCGTAGCTGTCGACCAGGGCGTCGCGGGCGAACGGGAACCGCTGCCGCAGCCGGTCCTTGAGTGCGATCGACGACGGGGCCGAGGCGAGCGCGAATGCCGTCAGCGACGAGAGATCGTAGTTGTCGATATCGCCGTGCTCGCGCAGACGTGCGGCCATGGTCGGCACCGCGCCCCAGTTCGTGACCCGTTCCCGTTCGATCAGTCCCAGCACCGTATCCGCGGCGAACGCACCCTGGTACATCACCACGGTGCTCCCGGTCGCCAGCCGTGGCACCACCAGGTTGTGCAGGCTGGCGATATGGAACAGCGGTGAGGTCAGCAGATAGCGCAGCGGGCTCGGCTCGGTGTCGGAGTAGGCGCGTCCGGTGAACGCCGCCGTCATGGCATCGGAGAAGCGGTGGTAGTCGACGACCGCGAGCAGGTTGCGCTGGGAATGCAGCGCGCCTTTGGGCCGGCCGCTGGTTCCGCTGGTGTAGAGGATGACCGCCGGATCGTCCTCGTCGACCTCGGGCCGGGGCAGTTCGGCGCCGGAGTGGGCCGCGACGAGCCGGGGGACGTCGTCCTCGACAGTGAGTACGGAGATCTCCGCGGTATCGGTATCGGCCAGGAGAGCGGCACGTTTGGCATCGACGATCAGCACCCGTGGGCGGCTGTGCCGGAGTCCGTACTCGATCTCCCGAGGCATCCACCAGCTGTTCATTCCGACGGCGACGGCGCCCAGGCACTGCGTTGCCCAGAACGCCGTCACCCATTCGGGACAGTTGGCGCCCAGCAGTGCGACCCGGTCGCCCCGGCCTACGCCGTACTCGTCGCGCAACGCGGTGGCCAGCGCGGCGACGGCATCCGCGTGCTGCGCATAGGAGATACGGCGATCGGCGGTCACCAGGTAGTCGCGGTCCTGCCAGGCCCGGGACGCGGCCACCAGGTCGCCGACCGCGCGCCCGCGCTGCCGCAGCACGGGCATGGTGGCGCCGAGCACCTTTTCCGCGGTGATCTCGAACCGGCCACCCGGCCCGGTCAGCCGCGTGATGACTTCGTTGAGGCGCTGCTGTGCGTCTGCCGGTGTCGTCATGGTGGCGACCCTCTCGTTCACGGTGCGTAGCGGCTGACAACCTCTCACGGCGCGCCGGAAAGACCGCCGGTCGTTGCCACTGAGCGAGACCACCGTCCGCGGTCGAAACCGCGGCGCGGCCAGCGTCCGCGGCACCGTGCGCCGCCAGCGAATGGGGCCGGGACGGCATCCGGGTGAACGCGGTCGCCCCGCACGCGCTGTCACCGGGCTCGAAATGGTGGACCGAACACAATCCCGAGGAGGCGGCCGAATTCGTCGCCACCATCACGCTGGGCCGGATCGGTGACTGTGAGAACGATATCGGCCGCGCGGTCGCGTTCCTGGTGGGACCGGACGCGGGCTACCTGACCGGGGCGACGATTCCGCTGGACGAAGGGCAGGCGCGCTGGTCCTGAGGACGCGGGCAGATGCACGGGGAGAGGTACGCGCGGTGGCCGCCGGGACTCGTCCGGGCCAAGTCATGAGCTGTGCTCGCGGGGAACTCGTCGTTTCCGCTCCGCGGGAGCCGACGAGTGTTACTGTGATGCGAGAATCAATTTCAGTTTTTGCCTATGAAAGGCTTCTGAACAGCTCTTTTGGAGAAGTCGATGACCATCATTGATTCGGGGAACGGCACTGCCGAGCAGATCGGCAAGCCGGATCTGCCGCTGTCCATGGTCGAGCGGATGACCCGGATCCTGGATGCGTTCGACAATCGGAGCTCGCGGCTGTCCCTCGAGGAGGTCGCGCGGCGAGCGCGGTTGCCGCGCTCCACCGTCTACCGCATCCTGCACCAGCTCACCGAGGCCGGTTGGGTCGAGCACACCTCCCTCGGTTACGCGCTCGGCCGTCGCGCACGCGGTCTCGGCGGTGACGGGCACGACCGGATCCGGGCGGCGGCGGCCCCGCTGCTGCACGAACTGCACCTGCGGACCGGTCTGGTGGTGCACCTGACGGTGCTCGACGGTGGCGACACCGTCTACCTCGACAAGGTCGGCGGGCGGTTCGCCGCCCGGCTGCCCTCCCGGGTGGGCGGATCCGCCCCGGCCTATTCGACGGCCGGTGGAAAAGCGATCCTGGCGGCTTTGGAACCGGAGTCGGTCGACCGCCTCTACCGCCCGGCGCTGCCCCGCCGCACCGGCAAGACGATCGCCGCGCGCGCGACCCTGCACCACGAGCTCAGCCGCATCCGGCTGCGCGGCGGGCTGGCCTTCGACGACTGCGAATCGGCGCCCGGGGTGGTCTGTGTCGGTGCCGTGGTACGCGGTGATGCCGGTCCGGTCGCCGCGGTCTCACTGTGCGGCGACGCGCGCACCGCGCGGCTCGACCGGGCCGCGCCACTGGTGATGAACCTGTCCCGCGAGATTTCGCGCACCCTGTTCCCCGGCCCGGGTGACCGGACGGAGCCGACCACAGGCGTTCGACCGCTGCAGGCGCTGGGCTCGCACTGAGCCACCGGACTCCGGTGATCGTCTCGCTCATCGGAAAGCGCTGCGACAGAACAGCGAAACGGCTGGCAGCCTCGGCGACGGGAAGACGTGGGTGTACGGCGTCTCCGCGGCACCGCGGCCGCCCGCACCGCACGGCCGCGGGATATCGAACAGGAAGTTGGAATCATGGGTCAGGTAACGGACCGGATCGAGCAGTACGCGGAAGAAATCCGCGCCGCGGGAACCGAAGGCGACAGACTCATGCGCCTCGCCGACACCTCGGCGCGCCGACTCCGCGAATCCGGTGCGATACGGATGCTGCAGCCGAAAACGTACGGCGGACTCGAATGCCATCCCCGGGAATTCGCGGAGACCACCATGGCCATCGCCGCGATGGACGGGGCGGCGGGCTGGGTCACGGGGATCGTCGGCGTGCACCCGTGGGAGCTCGCCTTCGCCGATCCCCGGGTGCAGGAGGAGATCTGGGGCGCCGATCCGGACACCTGGGTCGCGTCACCGTACGCGCCGATGGGCGTGGCGACCCCGGTCGACGGCGGCTACCTGCTCAACGGACGCTGGTCGTTCTCCTCCGGGACCGACCACTGCCAGTGGGCGTTCCTGGGTGCGCTGGTCGGCGCTGCCGCCGGGAAGCCGGCGCTGCCGCCGGATTCGTTGCACGTGATTCTGCCCCGGTCCGACTACGAGATCGTCGCGGATTCCTGGGATGTGATCTGGTTGCGCGGTACGGGATCCAAGGACCTGATCGTGCGGAACGCATTCGTTCCCGCCTATCGCACACTGTCGGCCGCGGCGGTGATGGACGGTACCGCGGTGCGCCGTGCGGGCCGCACCGAAACTCTGTACCGGATGCCCTTCTCCTGCATGTTCCCGCTGGGTATCACCTCCGCCGTGATCGGTATCGCCGAGGGCGCGCTGGCCTGCCATATCGCCGCCCAGCGAGAGCGGGTCGCGGTGACCGGTATCCCGATCAAGGAAGACCCGTACGTCCTGTTCGCGATCGAGGAGGCGGCCGCCGAAATCGCCGCCTCCCGGGCGGCGCTGCTCGAGAACGTCGACCGGTGCTGGGACAGTACGGAGCAGGGCCGGGAGATCGGCTTCGAGGAACGCGCGATCGGACGGCGCACCCAGACCGCGGCGGCATGGCGCGCGGTCCGCGCGGTGGACGAGATCTTCGCCAGGTCCGGGGGCGGGGCGCTGCACTACCGGTTCCCCATGCAGCGGTTCTTCCGGGACGCGCACGCCGGACTGGCGCACGCGATCCATGTGCCCGGCTCCATCTTCCACGCCTCGGCGTTGACGCAGCTGGGTGGGGAACCGCAGGGCATGCACCGCTCGATGATCTGAAAACGATCGATCGATTTCGGCCGAGCGACGACGCTGCTCACCGAGGGCATGTGCCTGATCACCGACATGCCCCGGCGAACAGTCCTGTTGCTCGGGCGAGCTGCCGGCCGCCGGTGGGGCGGGTGTCGATACCGGAAGATATCGGTGCGGGACCGGTGATCCGGAAGCGCCGAATTTGATCGAGCGATCAAATGTTAAGGTGCGCCATGCCTACCATGTGCCGTTTCGGCCGGTCGAGGAATGTGGCGGCGCGCGCGAACACGCTTCTCGGGAACGCGTCCGGGTGGTGTCGCTGAATGGCCACGAAACGTTCGACCAGGACCGATGAGGCCGGAACGCGGCTCCGGCTCATGGAGGCGACCGCTCAGATCATCCGTGAAGAGGGGTACGCCGCGGCCACATCGCGCCGGGTCGCGGCCCGGGCCGGAGTGAGATCCGCGCTGGTCTACTACTACTTTCCCACGATGGACGAGCTGTTCGTCGCCGTGATGCGGGCAGGCGCCGAGCGTGCGCTGGAGCGGATGCGGCAGGCGCTCACCGCCGCCGACCCGCTCCAGGCGCTGTGGGAGATCAATACCGACGACCGGTTCACCCAGTTGAACACCGAGTTCATGGCGCTGGCCAACCATCGCAAGGCGGTCGGTGTCGAACTCAAGGCGTATGCCGAGCGGGTCCGGGATATCGAGACCGCGGCCGTGACCCTCGTACTGCGTGCGCACGGTGTCGATCTGGAGCGATTCCCGCCCGTCGTGGTCTCGATGCTGCTCACCGGCGCGGCGCGCATCCTCGGCAACGAAGGGGCGGTGGGGGTTCGGCAGGGGCATGCCGAGTTGCGGGCGTTCGTCGAGGGTCTCATGGGGCAGTACGCGTTGCCCGCGAAGTGAGAACTGTTCGTCGTCACCGATGACCGATGCTCCGGCCGGGCATCGCGAGTCGATTCGCCCCGCAAGGCTCGGCCGGAGCAGTGCCGTCCGCGACCGCCGGGCGGTCAGTCACGCAGGGCGCGGTCGCGCAGGAGCGCCAGCGTCCGCGACAGGATGCGCGAAATCTGCATCTGGGAGACGTTCAGTTCGTCCGCGATCTGGGCCTGGGTGCGGTTCTCGAAGAATCGCATATGCAGCACCCGCTGGTCGCGGGCCGGTAGGTCCCGCAGCAGGGGCGCGATGGTCAGCGCGTTCTCGGTGAGCTCGTAGGACGGATCCTCGTCGCCGAGTGTGTCGGCGCTCTTCGCCGCCGTCCCGCTGTTGTCGCTCTGCTCCACCGAGGCGTCCAGCGAATCGGTGCGATAGGCATTACCGGCCAACAGCGCCTGGGTGACCTCGTTGAGGTCGAGATTCATCGCCACGGCGATATCGAGCGCGGTCGGTGTGCGGCCGAGCTCCTGGCTGAGGCGTTCGATGGTGGGACCGAGGGCGAGCTGGGTTTCCTTCAGCCGCCGCGGCACGCGGACCGCCCAGGTGTGGTCGCGGAAATGGCGGCGGACCTCGCCCATGATGGTGGGTACCGCGAAAGCCAGGAAGTTGGCGCCCCGGGTGGCGTCGTAACGGTCCACCGCCAGCACCAGGCCCAAGGAGGCGATCTGGTGCAGATCGTCATAGGTCTCGCCGCGGCCGGTGAACCGGCGCGCGATGTGATCGGCGAGCGGCAGGCAGCGGCGCATGATCTCCTCACGCAACTCCGGGCGCCCGGGGTCGTCGATGTCCATCGCCGCGAGCTGCTCCAAGAGCGGCTCGATCCCGTCGTAGCTGTCGGTACCGCGGCTGGCCCGCCGCGCGGTGGTGGGGGAGTCGTATGCGGCCACTGTCGTCATCGAGAACCTCGCTTTCCGTTGCCTCCGCCTCGATCGGCGCCGTCGGAGGGCGATACGATCCCCGGCTACCGCCTCGCGGGGTAAGCAATCAAGATCGGCCCGTCTTCTTCGTTTTCTGAATCTCAGAGGTCGATGTGCTTCGTTTTCCGGATAGCACAGGCGGTCGGCCGGTCGCTCCGATCATGCGGGCGGCTCCGGTCGCGGATACTGGACCTCTTCGGGCGTCCCGTCCGGGGGCGACAGCACGACCGGCACCGCGTCAGCCGTTCGGCTCGGTGTGTGGCGGTCCTGCGTGGTGCGGGCTTCTCCCCGGAGCCGCCCGTCGAGAATCGGCGGGTCGTCGGGGCCACGGCGTTCGTCGACCGGTTTGATCCGGGCGAGTACACATGGTGTCGTAGAAGAGAACGGCCATCGTTCCACTTGTGCGACCACGATGGTGCGTTCGACCCGACGAGAGGCTGTACATGCAGAGTCTGGCGTTCGACAGCGAGGACCTCGGTGCGACCGAGGCATTCCTCAACGACGCCTACACCCAGATGCAGATCGGCAACGACAGCCCGCGCGGGGTGCGCACCCGCATCCGACGCGACGTGCTCGGCACGGTCAGTCTCGACCGGCTGGACCTGGGATTCGATATGGCCTACGACGCCGAGCCGCTGAACAAGGTCTGTCTGGTGACGGTGCATTCCGGGGCGATCGAGGAGGATTATTCCGGTGCGGGCCGCGACACCTTCACCCCCGGCGACTCCGGCCTGCTCACCCCGCACGATCTGCCGTTTTCCGGGGTGGTCCGCTCCGCGCGCTACGACATCACCATGTTCGACCCGGAGCTGCTGGACCGTCTCGCGACCACCGCCGATCCGGCGGACCCCGTCCGGCTCAGTGGCCACCGGGCGGTGAGCCAGGCGGCGAACCGGCAGCTGACGGCGGTGATCACCCACCTGCAACGGGTCGCCACCGACCCCGCCACCGCGGACAGTCCACTGCTCGCCGCGACCGGTGCCGACTATCTCGCCGCGACCGTGCTCGCCACCATGCCGACCACGGCGGTGACCGATGCCGCGGCCGCCGACCGCCGCGACGCCCACCCGGAGACGGTGCGCCGTGCGGTGGCCTACCTCGAATCGCATCTGCACGAGGATGTGACGATCACGGAGGTGGCGGCCGCGGCGTTCGTGACGCCGCGCGCCTTGCAGCTGGCCTTCCGGCGTCATCTCGGCACGACACCGCTGCGGTACCTGCGCAGGCTGCGGCTGGCCGGCGCGCACGACGACTTGCGCGCCGCCGTGGCCGGGGACGGCCGGACCGTCGCGACCATCGCCCACCGGTGGGGTTTCGCCCACCCGGGCCGCTTCGCGATCGCCTACCGCCATCACTACGGACGCCCGCCCTCGGAGGTTCTGTACGCCTGAGCCCGGCGCCGCAATCTGCGGTACTTCGCCGGGGGCCGGCTGGCCGGCGGAGGTGTGCCCGCCCGGTCGCTGGGTAGCACGCCGGGGAAATCCGACGACCGGACCGAGGAGCGCACCATGACCCATGCGGCCGAAATGCTGGACCTGTACCCCCACGACCTGGACGGGATCGACCGCACCGCCCTGACCCGGTGTATCGAGGAATGTTCTTCGTGCGCGCAGGTGTGCACGGCGTGCGCGGACTCCTGCCTCAGTGAAGCCCCGGTCGCCGACCTGGTCGCCTGTATCCGCACCGACCTGGACTGTGCCGAGATCTGCGACACCACCGGTCGCGTGCTCACCCGGCACACCGGCGGCCGCACCGCATCGACACGGCCACTGCTCGAGGCCTGCGCCGCCGCCTGCGCGGCGTGCCGGGAGGAATGCCTGCGGCATGCCGGCATGCACGAGCACTGTGCGGTGTGCGCCGAGGCCTGCCGTCGCTGCGAACAGGCCTGCCGGAACCTGCTCGCGACGCTCGGCTGACCGGGCGGGGCGACCGCCCGGGACGAGCCGGAGGGCCGCTGTGGCCGTGCTCATCGCGGCGCGGCGTCCGCGACTCTCGGGGCTTCGGCGCCGGGCACGACCGTGAACTCGAGCCCATAGTTGTTCAGGGTGGCGGGCAGCGGTGCGGCAGGGCTGAGCGGCGGATGCGACCGCACGCGTAGTTCGGGCCCGGACACCAGATGCGCCAGCAGTGCGCTGGTGACGAACAGAACCAGATTCCGTCCCGGGCATTCGGCGGGGCCGGCGCTGAACGGCACCAGTTGCGGATACTCCTGTGCGCGCCCGTCCAGCCAGATCTCGGGTACGAACCGGTCGGCGAACGGTAGCGTGTCGCGATCGCGATGGAAGGCCGGAGCCACGATCACCAGTGCCGCCCCGGGCTCCAGCGCGAACTCCGCCGAGCCGGACCGCCACCGGGTCCACTCGGTGGTATCGCGCAGGATGACCGGAGTGGTGGGCCACAACCGGATCGACTCGAGCACACAGGCGCGAAGGTAGGGCCGCAGTCCGGCGGTGCCGGGGTCCGCGGCTTCGGCGCGGGCCCGCGCCCGCTGGTCCGGATGGTCGGCCAGCAGGGCCAGGGTCCGCGAGAGCGCTATCCCGGCGGCGTCGAAAGCGAACAACCACTGCGGCATCTGGCCCACCGGGTCGATCGCTCCGGCAGCGGGTACCGCGGCCAGCGCGCCCGCCAGGCTGTCCGGTTCCGCCGACTCCACGTAGTCGTACAACCGGGTGAGGAACCGGTCGCGGCGTTTGCGGTGCGGAGGTGCCAGGAATGACCAGTTGGCGGCCGAGCGCAGCCGCCACAACTCGTCGGTGATCGCGTCGTCGTGCCGGGCCCGCTCACCGAGCGTGATCCGCCGTACCAGCCGCCACCACGCCGCCGTGAACGTTCCGGCGTCCAGCACCCCGCGCCCGCGGGCGCGGGTGAGCAGATCCTGTGCCTCATCGGCAACCTTTGCCGCGAACGGTGTCGCGAGCCGGTGCAGGGGTGCGCCGGTGTCGAGTGCCGCCTCGTTCACCGCGCGCCGCCGTTCGCGGACCGGTCCCTGCGACACCAGCACGCCGTGCGGCTGGAACTGTCCCAGCGCGGCTCGTTTCTCCCGATTCGCCGGGTCGAACGGGGTGGGCGCTTCGTCGAGTACGCGGCCGACATCCTCGGGGTCGAGAACCACGACGATCCGGCGGCCGGGCACCACCAATTCGACCGGTCCGCCGCCGAACTCCGCGCGCAGGGCGCGGATCCGCTCGATCGCGCGTTCGTCGGCACGGAGACGTTCCAGCAGTCCGAGCATCGGCCGGCGGCGCGCGATCACCCCCGCGGCGATCGCCGGGAAGCCCAGATCCACCAGGGTGGTGGCCGCCCGGATTCCGGTGAGCCGGTGTCCGTGCACATCCGCCATGCCGCTCTCCTCCCGTTGCCGTGGCCGGTGACTGCCGGCGTCGGGCGCGTACCCGGGTGCGGGCCGGTGAAACGGAACAGGGCCGCGCCTATGCCGGGGCAAAATCCGGTGCGTATTTGTGTGACCGGTGCCCGGCGGTCCACTACGGCCGGCGCGGCCGCGGGCCGCTCTCGGCCATCGGTTCCTGGGACGGATATGTGCCGGGTGGGTGGGCGCGTCCCCGGCGCGGCAAGATCGCGTGGGTCGATACGGTCGCCACCCTCGCTCTGGCGTCCGCTTCCCTCGACCTCGGATGATCTGTCCGCGTGTGCGGCGATCGGGCCCCGCGGACGCGGTAGGGTTCCGGTCGTGGCGGGGCGGCGTCCGAGTTCCCGCTACCGGTCCGCGTGCGGCGCGACAACCGTCCCCATCGGCATTTGCGGAGGTACATGATGTCTCAGGCCATCGAGGGCATCGACCCGGCCGTGCCGCCCAGCGGCCCGGGGTGTGTCGAATGCGAACAGGCGCAGGGCTGGTGGGTGCATCTGCGGCGCTGTGCCCAGTGCGGTCATATCGGCTGCTGCGATTCGTCTCCCGCCCGGCACGCCACCGCGCACTTCACCGCGACCGGGCACCCGTTCGTGCAGAGTTACGAACCGGGCGAGGACTGGTTCTGGGACTACCGGTCCGGGGAGATGTACGGGGCCGGCCCGGAACTTGCGCCGCCGCGGGATCATCCGAGCTCGCAGACCGTGCCCGGGCCGCGAGATCGAGTACCGGCGGACTGGCAGGACCATATCCACTGAGATCGCCGGTCGGCCCCGCCTGTGCTGACGAGCCGCGAAATTCGATCGGCGACAGTCGATGAACATGTGCGCTCGCCGGTCCGTCACGAGCCGCCGGGCAACCAGCGGCGCACGCGGGCGAGCCCCATCGGCCGGCGTTCCGGGTCGAACCAGCGGGGCAGCGGTTCCCGCGTGGTGAGCCACTGCCGTGGCACCGCACCGGCCCGGCCGGTGCCGGTGCCGGTGTGGGCGGCGACGATACCGCCGGTGATGGAGCTGGTGGTGTCGATATCGCCGTCCGCCGCGATACAGGTGGTGATCGCGGCCGGGTAGTCGTCGAGGGTGGTCGCCGCCACCCATACCGTGAACGGCACCGTATTCTGCGCGGTGACCAGCGAGCCGTTGCCGAGTTCGGGCGCGGCCTCCGCCGCGGAGACACCCAGCATCGACCGGGCCCGGTGGATCAGCCGGGTCTCGCTCTCGGCCGGCCGGTCGAGAACGGCGGTGACGAACTCCGCCGGGGTGGGCCGGACACCGGTCCGCCGCGTGTGGGCGGCCAGGCCGGCGGCCAGCGCCACCGCGACGGCGATACCCTCCGGGTGGGTATGCGTGACCTCCGCCGATCGGGCGGCCTCGGTGACGATCCGTTGCGGATCGCCCGCGAAGCAGGCGCCCAGCGGAGCGACCGGCATGGCCGCCCCAATACCGCGAGATCCCTGGTGCTCGAACAACTCTCCGGCCGCGTCCCGCCAGGGTTACCGGCGCCGATCCGGCGCAGCACCCCGACCGTGTTGAACCCGTAGTCGCGGTGCGGCCGGAACCGGCGCGCGAAAGCGGTGGCGAGCCGATCCTGGTCGATCGCGCCGTTGCGCAGGAGTTCGGCGACCACGCTGTAGGCCATTTCGGTGTCGTCGGTCCACGCACAGGGCCGCTCGGTGGGCAGCTCACCAGCCCGGAGGTCGTCGATGGACCGGCGCATGACCGGGAACTGCCGGCCCAGCGCATCCCCCACGGACAAGCCGTCCAGCGAATCGAGCATCGAGTCGATGTGCATCGCGTCGAATGGTAGCCGGATCGGGTACTCGTCCGATCACCACCACAGTGAGCGACCTGGAGGCGGCGTGCACGGCAAGGCGGACGAGAACACCAGCGACGGCGTCCACACGTTCGCCGAGCTGTATCACTATCGGATGTTGTACAACGCGCTCGTATTCAACGAATGGGCGCGCGGTGGCCGATACGACGTGCACAAGAGCATCCGGCACAGCGACGGTGAACTCTGTTTCGGCGGTGGCTGGTTCGTCGTGTACGCGACCTTGCCGACCGGGCAGATCGCCAACCACTACCGGATGCGGCACTGGGGACTGTTCCGGATCCCGGAACGGCGGGTTCCCGCTGTATGGGACGGGCACAGCGCGCGCGAGGCCGCCGAGCGGATGCTCCGATTCCTGCGGGAATCACCGCCGCCGGGATGCGGCCGGACGCAGGTGACCTGATCGGTGCCGCGCGCAGCGCCGTCGGCACACCCCTGACGGCGCTGTATGCCGAGGTGGAGGCTTCGCCGCCGGAGTCGGGGCACTCCCGGACACGGCAGCGCCGAAGCCTTTCCGGGGCCGCAGGGCCACCCTGACGGAGTCGCTCCCGCGCTCCGGCGATGTCGGACGAGAGTCCAAGTGCCTCTTTCTCATTGGTTTCTCAGCGTTTCTGAGGCGAGATCCGAGGTTGGTGCCAGTACGGTGTCGCGTGCCGGGTCGGCCGGTGGTGTAGTGAGTGAAGGGATGTGGGTGTGGCGCGCAGGGTAATTGTCACAATTGTCGATGATCTGGATGGCGAATCCGTCGCGGCGGAAACGGTGTCGTTCGGAGTCGACGGACTGCTGTACGAAATCGACCTCTCCGAGGAGAACGCGCGGGAATTCCGCGCGGCACTGGACAAATGGGTGCCGTTCGCCCGCAGAGTCGGCAAACAGCGCCGGGCGAAAGGTCAGATTCCGGACCGTCCGCAACCGGCGAAGGCGGTGCGGGAGTGGGCTCGGCGCAACGGGCACGAGGTACCCGATCGCGGCCGTATCCCCGGTGTCGTGCTGGAGGCGTATCAGCGCGCCGCCGGCTGACGCCCGGGCGCCACGGTAAACCGTGGCAGCCTCCGGCCGGCGATCAGTTCGCCGGCTCGGGCGGGGCGTGGACGGCGATCTCGCCGCTGAGCGTACGGCCGCCACTGAGCCGCAGGCGGTCCCCGCTCCAGAATCGGCCGGGGTCGTACCAGTCGGGGCTGCGGGTATCCGGGAGCAGCCCCATCGCCTGATAGGTGGCCGCCACGATCTCCGCGCAATAGGCGTTCTCCACTTCGCGGGCGGCCGGCGGGCGGGAGCGGCGGCGCGGCAGCCGGACCCGGCCGCGGAACCAGCGCCCGGCCAGGGCGGCGGTGGACGGGAACGGGGTGCCGTCGAGTCGCGCCACCGTGCGCAGCACGCCGTCCTCCATCTCCCGGGTCGCGGGTGGTTCGAGCTGGCGCAGCCATGCCTGCTGACCGTAGCGGTTGGCCCAGGTCAGCACCGCGTCGCGCAGATTGTGCAATTGAGCGCCGCGGTGCGCGGTGCCCGACCACATATCGGGTAGCGACCGGCCGAGTTCGGCGTGCCAGATCAGCGCGGGAAGATCGTCGATCACCACCGACATGCCCACATGGTTGACCGGACTGTTCGTCGTCATCCTGATCATCCGATCGGCCGTGGAATGTCCACGGAACAACCAGATATCGCCTGTCCTGGTGACCTCGACAGCCCGGTCGAGATCGAGATCCACACCCGCCATGGACGTAGCCTATGCGTTATGAGGTGGTGGAAGGTATTGGGTTTGGCGGGAGCGGCCGGTGTGGTGGCCACCGGTGTGGTGGTGGTGCGCGCCGAACGCCGCCGTCGCGCCTACACTCCGGACGAGGTCCGCGAGCAGTTGCATGCCCGGTTCGCGCAGGCGGTGGCCGCCGAGCAGGCGGTCGAGATCCCGGAACCGGAATCACGCGCCGCCCGGGCCCGCGCCCGGGTACGCCGGCTCTTCCGCCGCTGACGTCCGCGCGCGGCCACCTTCAGACGACGGTGGCGGCCCGGGTCTGCGCGTAGGTGATGACCTCCTCCGCGAACTCCGACGCCGTGCGATCGGCGAAGCAGGACCGCAGGCGGTGGATCGCCATGTCGAGGTCCGGACCGGGGCCGCGGTCGGCGAGCAGGACGACGATCGCCTCCCGGGTGCCGATCCGGTCACCGGGTTGCGCCAGGAGTTCGGTCAGGTAGCGGTCGGGGTCGGCGAGCTGGATCGCCCGGCGCGCGTAGGCGTGGACCCGGCGGGGAAGTTCGGCGCGGATGGTGTCGAGATCGGTCTGTAGTGCGTGGCCGCCCGGTTGCTCCGGATCGACCCGCAGCGACCACGGCCGGGTGAGTTCCGCGGGCAGGCCGTGGTCGTCGATCAGGTCGGGGCCGGTGGCCTCCTCCAGCGGGACCGGGGCCAGACCCAGCCGTTCGTTGCGCCAGTTGCCGAATTCCCACCAGGCCCGCGGCGTGGCGTCCAGATGCAGGCCGAAGCGCAGGACCTGCTGACCGTCGGCCCAGGTCCGCGACACCCGGGTGCGGCCGACGGACGCGACGCCCTCCGGCTCGACCCGCACCCAGGGGGCATCGGTGCCGTGAAAACCATACGGCTGTAGCAACTTTCCTGTTTCGCGCAGCAGGCGCCGCAGTGCCGGATCGGGTCTGACCATTCCGGCAGACTATCGATTCGCCCCGACACCTCGTCGCCCGCGGTTTGACCGGTGGGGCCGCATCGGTTCGGCCGGACGGTGCCGGGCGCCGCGGGGAGGTTCAGGCGGTGGCCCGTTCGAGGCCGAGCCGCCGCCGGTCTCGAGTCGGTGGGGGCAAGGTCAGGTCCGGGCGGCCAGGTGTCCGCCCTGCGCACTGTCCCGGAGCCCGCGCCGGAACTTCCGCTGGACCAGGACGGCCGTCGTTCCGAAACCCAGGCACAGGCCGAGCCAGATACCGGGCCCGTGCCAGCCGAGCGCGATACCGAACACCGCCATCGCGGGTACGCCGAGCGCGAAGTATCCGATGAGGGTGCTCTGCATACCGGCCTTCGTGTTCCCGATACCGCGGAGCAGGCCGATACACAGATTCTGCGAACCCTTGCAGTACTGCTGGATGATGGCGAACCACAGCAGGGTGGAGGCGGCGGCGATCACCGCGGTGTCGTCGCGGTGCGAGCCGAGGAACGGCGCGAGCACGAGATGCGGCGCCAGCACGTAGAGCAGGCCGACCGCCGTCATGAAGGTGAAGCCGATGGTGAACGTGCGGCGCGCGATGGCGGCCACCGCGTCCCGGTCGCCCTGGCCCACGGTGCGGCTCACCAGAATCGACGAGCCCTGCGACAAGCCGATATTGACCTGGTAGACGATATAGGCGAGCTGGTTCACGATATTGCTCGCGGCCAGCGCGACCGCGCCGAATCCGCCCATCAGGACGGTGGCGATCGAGGTGATCGCCGCTTCCGCGCCGTAGGTCAGCGCGATCGGTGTCCCCATGCGCACGATACGCACCACGGTGGCCCGGTCGGCCTGCCAGGCGCGCAGCGACAGCAGGGCGCCGAGCACCGGATCACGCCGGACACTGCGCAGATAGGCGGCGAAGGTCCAGCACTGGACCAGGGTGGTGGCCAGCCCGATCCCCGCGAGTCCCAGTGTGGGTACGCCGAACCAGCCGAAGACGAACAGCGCGTCCAGCAGGGCGTTCACCCCGACCGACCACAGCGTGACCCGCAGCAGCGACCCCGCCCGGCGCATTCCCACCGCGAACTGCCGTAGGACGTTCAGCCACAGCATCGGCACCAGACCGGGCGCCAGCGTCCAGATGATCGGGCGGGCCAGCTCGAGCACTGCGGCGTCCTGCCCCATCCAGCGCAGGGCGTAGCCGAGGGCGACCAGCGCGAGCGTACCGGCCGCGGAGGTCACGGTGGCGACGAACAGCGCGGCGCGCAGATACCCGTGAATCTCGGTCCGCGCCGCGTCGTCGAGTTCCGCGCTGCCGGTGCGCTTCTCACCTCGTCCGGCCGCCGCCGCGATGAGATTCCCGACGCCGGTGACCATACCCACGCACATGGTGCGCAACTGGTTGTACAGCAGCAGCGCGAGCCCACCCGCCGCGACGGCCGCGACGCCGAGAAATCCCATCATGGCCAGATCGACCGTGGTGAGCGCTACCTGGGCGAGCTGGATTCCGGCGATCGGGGCGGCGAGCGCCAGGATCGCCCGATAGGGCTGCCATCGAAACGTCATCGGTTCCTCACGCTCCCTGTCGCCGGAGATCGAGGGCCGCCAGCCGCACCGATTCGTCGTAGGCGCGGCAGAGCCGCACGATGCGCTGCTGAGCGGCCCGGTCGTAGAGGCCGCGCGCGGTGAGCCAGTCCTCGTCGTACACGGTGTCGAGATACTTCTCGCCCGCATCGCACACCAGTACCACCACGGTGCTGCCCGGTGGCAGCCGGACCAGCCGGCGCAGTGCCACGTGGACGGCCGCGCCCGCGGTGCCGCCGATCAGGACGCCGGTGCGCCGCGCGACCACCCGGGCCGTGGCGAAGGCGTCGATATCGCCGACGCGGCAGTCCTCGTCGATCAGGTCGTAGCGCACATTGCCGCCCACCGGGAAGTCGGCCGGGCTGCCCGCACCGGTCTGCCAGTAGGCGCCCGGTTCGCCGCCGAAGATGATGGAGCCCACCGGCTCCACACCGATGGCGTACACCCGCGAACCCAGCCGGCGCAGCTCCTCCACGGTGCCGCACAGCGATCCGCCGGTGCCTACGGCGCCGATCAGGTAGTCGATATCGGTCGCCAGGTCCTTGCGCAGTTCGCCGGCGAGCTCGCGGTAGCCGGCGTTGTTGTACGGATTGTTGTGCTGGTCGGGCCGGTAGGCCCCGGTGGCGGCGGCGATCTCGGCGGCGATCTGCCGTCGCTGCACGCTGCTGGGCCGGTCGTTGCCGTCGCCGTCGACGGTTACCAGCTGCGCTCCCAGAGCCCGCATGGCACGGAGTTTGTCCGTCGCGGCGTGGCCGTCGACGACCGCGGTGAAGGCGTAGCCGCGTTCGAGGGCGATGAGTGCCAGACCGGTGCCGGTGTTACCGGAGGTGGGTTCCACGATATGGCCGCCGGGGGCGAGATCGCCGTTGCGTTCGGCCGCCAACACCATCTCCCGGGCCATCCGCACCTTCGCCGAACCGGTCGGGTTGAACTGTTCGAGTTTGAGCAGCAGCCTGCTGCCGGACCCGGTACGCACGAGTTCGAGCAGGGGAGTGGCACCGATCAGGTCGGAGGCGCGGCGCACGACGTTCTCGCCCCCGACCGGCAGTGTGGCGGTCACCGGTCGAGTCTCCACTGCCATCGCTCCTCCGCGCCGGTCACCACGATCTTCGGCGGAAGCGGAAGCTGGTGGAACTCGCTCTCGTTCTTGTCCATCTGATAGCCGGCGGTGTTCGGGTACAGCAGCAGATCGCCGGGCCGCGGTCGTTGGGTGAGGACCACCTTGCGCCAGGTGAGCACGTCGTACTCCATACAGCTGGCCCCGCCCACACAGGAGGCCACCGGCCGGGCTTCCGGATCGGCGGTACGCGGGATCAGGACCGGATCGGGCAGGAACTCACTTCCCTTCCACTGCTCCGAAACGCTCATGCTCAGCCCGTGCGCGGTCGTGATGCCGTAGTCGGCGTTCTGTTTGAATCCGAGGACCGGGAATACGGTGAAGCCCGCGTCGATGAGCAGCGCGCGCCCGGGTTCCAGCAGCAGCGCGATATCGGCGGCACGCAACCGTTCGGCCAGGGTCCGGCCCCGGAACTGCTCGGACAGTACGGCGTCGAGCATGGCCGCACCGGTCGGGTGCTGCGCGTAGGGATAGAACTTCTCGAACTGTCGGCCCGCATGGAACCAGTCGTCGCGCCGGTCGCGGGTGAAGGCGGCCCAATCCTCGTCCCGCAGGTAGCGGCAGGCGAAACCACCACCGATCGAGATCGCGGTGGCCGGAAGCCCCCGCGCCCGCGCCCGGGCACACCACTCGATCGTGTCGTGGGCCAGTTCGGCGCGCGGCGCGACCGCGTAACCGTCGAGGTGGAACGAGAACCCGGTGAGTTCGAGGTGGTCACGCAGTTCCGCGCACCGGTCGAGGGCGCGCTCGAGGTCGGCATCCGATGAACCGAAGCGGCTGTGCGGCGCGCCCGGCGGCAACCGGCGCAACAGGATCCGCAACCGGCCCGCCGTGCGGGCGATCTCCGCGGCGCGTTCGAGTTCGTCCAGCGCGTCGATGGCGACCAGACAGCCGTGACGGGCCGCCAGCCGCAGCAGCGCATCGCTTTTCGCCGCGCCCGTCACACCGATATCGCGCCCGCGCACACCGTGGGCCAACGCGTGGACGAGTTCTGGTTCGGAGGCGACGTCGACCCCGGCGTCGAGGTCGGCCGCGACCGTGAGCCAGCATCCGGCCTTGTTGGCCTTCTTGCCGTAATACACCTGACCGCGCACTTCGTGCCGGGCCAGCACGTCCTGGAAAGCGCGCAGATTGGCCGCGAATCGCGGGGGATGGACCACATGGAACGGTCCACCGATCGCGTGGTGGATATCGAAGAGCAGGTCCCGGTCGGCCCGCAGCGCGCGCTGCCAGCCGGGTTCGATCGCGGGCAGGGCCGGGAGCGCGGCCGTCACGGTCAGGTCCACAACCGCACCTGCTGCCCGCGACCGGCCGCCACGGCCCGGGTCGCCAGGGCGTGCGCCACCGGGATATCGGTAATGATCATCCCGCTGGAGAAGGCGAACACCCGGTCGTCCGCGCCCCGCCGGCCCCGGGTCCGGCCCGCCACGATCTCGGGGAGTTCGGCGTCGATGACCAGTTGGCCGTCCGCGCCCGCCAGCCGGGTGCCGGTGACGCCCAGCTGGCCGGCGCTGGTCGCGATCGTGTAATCCGCGGCCCGCAGGGCGCCGCTCTCGACTCCCTTACTGGCCACCGAGATCAGCAGGCCACCCGGCCGCAGCCATTCGGTGCGTACCTTCGGGTGCGCGGCGCGCCCGGAGGCCACCACCACGATGTCGGATTCGGCGACCGCCGCGGGCACATCGTCGACCAGTTCGAGTTCCCGGTCCGGGAACCAGCGCCGCAGCGCCGCGCGGCTCTCGGCGATGCCGTCGGGGTGGGTGCCGTACAGGCGCAGTCGTTCCAGCCCCGGCAACGCGGTGAGCAGGTAGGGGAGCGTATTGCGGCCCTGGATCCCGGTGCCGATCATGAGGGCGCTCGTCGCGCCGTCGCGTGCGGCGTGTTTCGCGGTGATCGCGGTGGTGGCCGGTGTGCGCGCGGCACCGACCCGCTGGCAGTCCATCAGCGCGAACGGCAGGCCGGTGGTGTCGTCGTAGAGGCTGATGGTCGTGTAGTACTTCTCCGCGCTGGTGCTGCCCTGACGGTAGGAGGTCTTGAAGCCGAGATGCTCGAGTGAACCGTCATAGCCGAGCATGGAATAGGAGACCGCGTCGCGCTCGGTATCCGGTAGCGACATCATGAGTTTGACCGGACAGCGTGATTCACCGCGGGCGAAGGCCGAATATCCCTCCTCGACGAGTTCGATCACCTCGTCCGGGGTGATATCGATATCGGCGAGATCGGTACGGGTCAGAATGTGCAGGGCGTTGCTCATGGAACTCCGATGTCGTGTGATTCGACGAGACAGGAACCGGCGCGCGGGGCGGGTCGTCCGAACGCTGTACAGCGACGGCGTACCCGAGTTCGGGAGCCGGGCGGTACGACGGAGACGCGCTCGCAGGGCTGGCGCCGGGCGGGCACTCGGTGGCGCGCGCTCGACGGCTCGGGTGGTATCCGGGACCGCTGGATCCGTGGTAGCCGAGTGTCCGACAGCGGCCCGGGTGGGCCACGGAGATGGGCGGAGTCTCCTTGAAGGGTCGAGAAGCATTGCGGCCGAACGTATGCGGGTCCGCAAGATCATCATGACCAGCATCGTACGCTAACGATAATGGTTTTCGTTAGCGTTTGGGAGTGGTGATGTGGAACACGTATCGAGGGGCGGAGCCCGTCACGGCCGGGCCCGCGACCGAACCGTGGCGGCCGCGGGTCTTCTGACGGTCGGCCGACCGGGTAACCCCCGCTCGGGTCGGTGTATCGGAGCCCCCTCGGGCGCGTGTAATACGGCCGCCATGTCGGTGACTACGCGGTACATGGCGTCGATCGCCTGTGTCTCGTCGGTGTTCGTGGTTCAGGCGCCGTCGGGGTCGGGGCTCCTCGGAGTTCTCCTTCGGAAGCGGCGGCCGGGCGTGTGGTGAGATGCGCCGTGGTCGGCAGCGGGCGGCGGATCTGTTCCCCGAGGACCGGACCGGCCGACCCCGCTGCGTCACCACCTTTTCGAGCACCCGCACCGGCAACGCTGATAGTTGTCGATACTAAGATATGCGCATTTGAACATGTTGTTTACCGGGTCGACCGCCGGCTGTTCGGCCACGAGATCGAAAGATCTACGGAGTGGACGAGGTCGAGCCTGTGAGCACCCGGGTCACGGTTTCCGCCATGCGAGCCCGGAACACCGGGGGAGCGAAGGTTTCCGCGTGAGCACGGATCCGGGCCGGGTCCAGATCGGTGGTGGACGGGTCGCGCAGGGCGGCCGCGAAACCGTCGATCACCTCCTCGTCGGTTCCGCCCGCGATATGTCCGCCGGTGTGCCCGGGGATCACGGTGTCCAGTGCGCCACCTGCCCCGACCGCCAGGACGGGTGCCCCGCAGGCCATTGCCTCCACCGGCACGATTCCGAAATCCTCCACCCCGGGCATGAGCAGGGCGCGGCAGCGGCGGTACATATCGGCCAGGACGGCGTCCGGTGCGGCGCCCAGGAAGGTGGTCTCCGGACCGGCGATCGCCTCGAGCCGGCGGCGGTAGCGGCCGTCGCCGACCACCACCAGGCGCAGGCCGGCCCGCTGGGCGGCACGGATGGCCAGGTCGGGACGTTTGTATGGGACCAGGCGGCCGGCGAACAGCAGGAAATCCTCACGCGGGACCGCCGGATCCGCGGCGAAGCGGTCCAGGTGCACCGGGGGATAGACGACCGTGGCGGACAGCCCCCACCAGTCCCGGACCCGGTCGGCCACCGCGCGGGAATTGGCGACCACCGCCGCCAGCCGGGGAGCCGCGGCGGTTTCGGTGCGCCGGGCCAGCACGCCGAGCGCGACGAGCGCGGCGCGCCCCGCGGGGCCGTCGGCTTCCCGGGCCCGGAACGCGGGATCCCATGCCCAGCGCGCGGGGCTGTGTACGTAGGCGATCACGGGTGCGTCGGTGGCGAAGACCGCCTGGGTCGCGAAGGCATGATGGCTGACCACCACCGCGTCGTACTCCGCGCGCAGGGGGAGCCGGCGCAGCGCGCGGGGGACCAGCGGCAGCAGGGGCGCGTGTGACCGTTTGCCGGTGAGCGCGTAGAGGCGGGACAGCCGGGTGCCGGAGACGGTGTCCCACGGTGGATGCGCGATCGCCGGGGCGGCGGCGGCATCGACGATCGGCGCGAACACCCGGGCGTCGGGCCAGGTCCGGCACAGTTCACCGACGACCGCTTCCGATCCGCCGTATTCGGTGAACCGTTCGTGCACGATCGCCAGCCGGGGGCCGCCCGGCCGGTCGGTCGCCGTGGGCCGTTCGCTGGAGCCGGAGTGGGTGGCCGGGCCGGGGGTGGCAGCGTTCGCGGTCACCGGGCGACCTCGGTGAGCAGCCGGCGGGGTGCGGCGTGGGCGCGCAGCGCGGGGGCCACCGGGCGGCCTTCGAGCAGGCCGGTGACCGTGCCCTGGTCGAGGGCCCGCCGGTAGATCGCGGCGGCGTGCCGGCAGGCCTCGATGGTGTGGTCGATATCGCGGTCGGTATGCGCGGCCGACGTGACGAACGATTGCCCGAGTACGCCCTGTCGCAGCAGTTCCTGCAGGAAGAGTGTGCGGAACTCCTGGGACGGGTTGCCGTCCGGATCGAGTGTGCGGAACAGCAGGCACGACGGGCGTCCGGCGAGACACAACCGGTCGCCGATACCCAGTTCGGCGGTGATCTCCTCGACCCCCGCCCGCAGCCGCCGGCCGGCGGCCTCCATCCGGCCCACCGGATCGGTGGTGGCGTAGGCGTGGACGACGGCCCGGAAGGCAGCCAGTCCACCGGTTTCCGGGCCGTGCGTGGTCGACAGCAGGAACACCCGGTCCGCGTCGGTCCGCAAACCGCCCAGTTCGAGATATTCCCGGCGCCCGGCGAGGGCGGCGATCGGGAAACCGTTACCCATCGCCTTGCCCCAGCACGACAGATCCGGCACCACGCCGTACACCTGCTGCGCCCCGCCGGCCGCCCACCGGAACCCGGTGATCATCTCGTCGAACACCAGCAGCGTTCCGTAACGGTCGCACAGCTTCCGCACGCCGATCAGATAGCCGGCCGGCGGTTCCCGCAGCGCGGTCGCGGCTTCCATGACCACGCAAGCGATCTCGCCCCCGGCCAGCACCTGTTCCAGGGCGGGCAGGTCGCCGTAGGGGAAGGAGACGGTCGGCTGGGGTGGAATTCCGGCCGACATGGCGGTGGTCCCGATGAACCAGTCGTCCACGGAGAAGAAGGGCTGCGCGCAGACGGCGACGGTGATCCGGCCGGTCACCGCGCGCGCCAGCCGCACCGCGGCGGTGGTGGCATCGGAGCCGTTCTTGGCGAATTTCACCATGTCCGCGCCGGGGACCAGCGCCAGGAAATCCTCGGCGGCGGCCAGTTCGGTGAGCGTGGGCCGGGAGAAGCTGACGCCGTCGGCGACGGCGGCGGTCACCGCGTCGACGACCGGGCGGTAGCCGTGCCCGAGCGTCACCGACCGCAGGCCCATCCCGTACTCCACGAATTCGTTGCCGTCGCAATCGGTGACGCGGCAACCCTGTCCGCGCACCAGTACCGGCGCCATATGCTCGGGGTACTGGTCGGCGCCGCGGGCATAGGTGTGCGCGCCGCCGGGCACCAGGTCGTGCAGCCGCGCCTGGACGCCGGCGCTGCGGCCGAAATCGGTGATCACACTCGCTCCTTCGCGGCTCAGCAGCCGGATTCGGTGAAGGCCTTCAGGTATCCGGCGGTCTGCCGTACATACATCCAGGCCTGGAATACGGGGTCGGTACGGCTCGGGCTGGCGATCATGGTGAGTTCACCGTCGAAGCAGCGGCCGACGATATAGCGGGCCCGGGAGACGTGCGGGGTGAAGGTGACGACGATGATGTGCCGCCAGCCGCCCGCCTCCGCCCGGCGGCGGATCTCCTGCGCTTCCCCGCGGGTGGTCCACGGGTGGGGTTCGAAACAGGTCACCCGGAACGGGTATCCGGTGCGGCAGTATCGGTCCATCCGCGGATCGTCGAGACCGGTGGACGCCGCGATAAGCAACTCCGGCGCCCACTGTTGCCGGGCCAGCTCGAGTCCGACATCGAATCGTTCGTACGGGGTCCCGCCGAGCACCACGATGGCGTCGGCGCGGCGGAGCGGATCCACCTGCGGTCGCACGAACACCGGCCATCCGGCGACCGCCGCCAGGGTCGCCAGGACGAGGAGGGCGACCGGCACCCGCCACCGTCGCCGGCGGGTTCCCGGAACAGGTGCGGTCATCTCAGCGCACCGGGCGATCACGGCCCAGCGGCGCGGTGCGCAGGGCGCCGTCGGGGGCGACCACGAGGCGCCAGTACCCACCCTCCGGATCCCGTAGGACGACACCGGCGTCGGCGTGGTCGGACAACCACGCCCCACTGGCCAGCACCGAGGCCAGGCCCGCACCGTCGGGGGCGACGGCACGCAGGATCTCCTCCGCGCCCTCGGCGCGGGCTGTGACCGGACCGGTGAACGTCGGCCGGTGGGTCTGGCCGCGGCCCAGCACCTGCCAGTTGCTGGGAAACACCCGCGGGCCGATCTCGGTGCCCGCGCCGGAGATCAGGTTCACCGCGATCCCCTCCGGGCACCCGGCCTCGGCGATCCGCAGTTCGGCCGGGCTGCCGCCGGGGTCGGCGTCGAAGGCGATATTCGCCAGATAAGGCTGCCGGCAATAGATCAGGTCGATATCGCATGAGCGTGCCGCGACCTTGCAGTTCACCATGCCGAACTGGGACGGGCCGCCCTTGCCCGCGGCGCCGACCTGCACCGCGATATCGGCGCCCTCGAACCACACATTGGTGAGCCACCAGTTGTTGGCCGCGCCGTCGACGAACAGGTGGCGGTCGGTGGTCGCCGGGTCGTTGTCGGAGACGAATTCGACATTGGTGAGCGACAATCCGGCGTTGTGGTCGTTGCCGGTGCCGAGCACCCCGATGCGATTACCGGAGAACTTCGAGGAAGTGACGTAGTTCTGGATACAGGAGGTGGCCAGGCCGACACCGAAATTGTTGATATCGCAGTCGATGAACGAGGTGCCGCCGGTGTTCGCCTCCAGCACCACACCTGTCTGCGCGGCGTAGCGGGGATAGTTGTCGGCGAGATGGTTGCCGCGGATGAGGACGGTATCGAAACTGCAGCGGAAGCATTCGGTGAGCCGGACCGCGGTGGCCTGCGGCCCGGACAGATAGAACCCCATGCGCGCGAACCGGACCCGCTGTTTGCCCTGCAGATCGACCAGAGTGGTGTCCTGGTCGCAGAACACCGTGGTCACATCGGCGCCGTCGCCGTAGACGACGGAATGGTCGGGCAGGTCGGGCCAGGCGGTGACCCGGTAGTCACCGGCGGGTAGATACACCACCGGTGGGGCCCCGTCGGTGCGGCACGCGGCGGCCAGTGCCTCGGTGTCGTCGGCTTTCCCGTCGCCGACCGCCCCGAACGCGCGGATATCGCGCACGGTCGGCGAGGCGGTGCCGGTCGCCAGTACGATAGGCGCGGGCGGGCCCGACGCGGCCAACGGGACCGTGACGGCGCCGATTCCGGCGGCGCCCAGGCTCGCCGCGAGCAGATCGCGTCGCTGGATCCGCCGCTTTCCGTCATCGCGGCGCGCTCGATGTTCGCTCACGAGCGCCGCCACCAGGTCCGGCGGGGCGCCACCGCGACCACCCCGGAGACGGTGGCACCGGCCGCGGTCAGCGCGGTGAGCGCCGACTCGATCCGGTCGCGCCGGCCACTACCGAGCCGCACCACCGCGACGGTGCCCGCCGCCTTGGGCGCGACGGCCGGGGCGTCGGCGGAGGCGACATCGACGATGACGCGGTCGAAGCGTTTCGTGACCTCGCCGAGAATCGTCTCGAAGCGCGCGGATGCCAGCAGATCCGGTGTCCGTGCGTCGGGGCTGCCCAGGGCCAGCACGACCACCGATCGCTGCGGCCAGGCCACGAAGGCCTCATCGAGATGGACGTCCTCACGCAGGACGCCGGCCAGCCCGTCCGCCGCCCGGGCACCGGTCTCGGTGGGGACCGCCGGCGCGGGCGCGGGCAGCTCGTCGAGCGCCGGGGCCGGCTTGCCTCGCAGATCGAGTTTGACCGTCGGCGGGTCGAAGATCTCCCCGCGGATCGCCGCGGAGGTGCGGCCGGACGCGGCGGCCACCAGCTCGCGGGCCTGCTTCCCGTCCCGGACCGGCCAGTCGCCGGTCGCCGCGGGCGACTGGAGTGCGGATTCGGGCAGCAGGGCCGAGACACCGTGGCCGGTCGTGTTCGCATCGATCACCAGGACCTGTGCGCCGGTGGCGCCGAGTACCGAGGCCGAGCCGAGGACGAGGGCGGGTTCGGGATTCGCGTCCAGTGCCGTGAAGATCAGCGGTGTGGCCTCGGGCAGGCGGGCCCGCAGCGCCCGCAGCTCGGCCGGCTCCCGGTCGGTGCCCGGCGCGACCCTGCCCAGCACCGGCTGTCCCAGCGCCGCGAGTTCCGCGCTGTCGCGGACCCGGGTGTGCAGCCGATCCAGCAGGTAGGCGAGGCCCGCGCCGAGCAGCAGGCCGGCGAGTGCGCCGACCGCGTACAGCCGGGACCCGCCCGGGCCACTCGCCTCGACGGGTGCCTGCGCCGCGTCGACGACCGCGACGCGTGCGGCGGGGGCGGCCGTGACCTCGATGGTCTCCAGTTCGTCGACCAGCGCGCGGAATTGGGCGACCACCTGGTCGGTGAGCACCCGGCTGGTCTCGGGATCCTCGTCGGTCACCGAGACCCGCAGCAGCGACGTGGCCGGCGGGGTGTCGGCGGTGATCGCGGCGCGTAGTTCGTCACGGTCCAGGTTCAGCCCGAGCTGGCCGATGACCCGGTCCACCACATGGTCGCTGGTGACGAGCTCGAGATAGGACCGCACCCGCTGCTGGGCGGCCAGTCCGCCCTGGTAGGAATCGGCCACCGAGGTACCGGTGGCCATTGATACGTACAGGGTGCTGGTGGCCGTATAGGTGGTCGGCGTCGATTGGACCTGATACGCCGCCAGCCCCACGCCCAGCGCCACACCCGCCAGCAGCACCGCCCAGTAGCGGCGCAGCAGGCGCAGGTAGTCGGGCAGTTCCATCATTGTCTTCCTTCACTTCCCACGCTTGCGCCGACCGGAACCGCGACGGGTCCGGCCGGTGGTTGTCCATCGGGTGCACCGGGCGGCCCGGGCGGTCCGTGTATGCGCCGCCACTGGCCCACGGCCAGCCGGACCAGCCAGGCCAGCACCACGACCTGCAGATATTTTCCGAGAGTTTCGGCGCTGCCGAGCATGCCGCGTTCGAAGACGACCGGCACCTCGATCAGCGCGACACCGAACAGCACCGGCACCGGATGCCGCGCGTACAGCGACCGCGCCCAGCCGACCAGGACGACCGCGGTGAACGCGACCCCGACGACGACCCCCGGCAGGCCGCCGATCACAAAGCCTTCGCTGATATTGCCCTCCGCCAGCGATACCGACACCTGGCTCATATCCACCGAGGCGCCGCGTACCTCGCTCGCCCAGGCGGTTCCGGCGTGCAGCTTCTCCTCGGCGAGTAGTTGCGTCGGCACCATACTGCGCGCCAGATGCCCGACCACCTCGCCGGGGCTCAGCCAGGAGTTCGGTCCCACGTAGTAGGCGTCGGTGGCGGCTTCGAGCAGGTCGAACCGGCGCAGCAGACTCAGGAACGGGCGCACCCCCTCGGGGTAGGCCCCGTCCACGGCGGCCGCTTCGGCGCGCAGATACGGTGAGGTCTTCAGCGATTGCAGCCAGTCGAAGCCGGCGATACCGGTCACCGATACCGCCCCGATACCGAGTACTTTGCCCCGGGTCCAGCCGGTGAGCGCGAAACGTACCGCGACCGCCAGCGCGGCCCCCAGAATCGGCGTTTTCGATTCCGTGGCCATGGTCCACCACAGTTCGCCGGCCATCAGCACGCCCAGTACCGCGATGGTGCCGGACTGCCGCGGCGGGCGGGCGAAGACGATCAGTCCGATCGCGCCCAGGATGGCGGGCATGGTGAGCAGGCTCAGCACCGGTGAGGCGCTCTGCACATCGCCGGCCTGCCCGGCGGCGCCGGTGGCCACGCTGAGCAGCCGGGCGACGGTGCCCAGGACGTAGAGGACCCACAGGGTCGCGATCAGATCCGGATCGCCGGCCAGCGGCGCCCGCTCCGGCTGAGGCCGGCTCCGGGTCCACAGCGCGAAAACCAGCACGATCGACGCGTAGACGGTGAGACCGAACGCCACCGGACGCAACGCGGCCTCGATCCCCACGTCATACCCGATCTCGGCCAGCCGCGGGTCGGCGACATTGTCACCGAAATGCGGATCGGGTCGTACGGTCAGCAGCACCACCGGGCGGGCGACATAGGACATCGCCCAGTACATCGCCTGCGCGATCAGCAGCACCCGCAGAACGCCGTGGGTGAGCAGGGCTGCGCACACCATGGTCGCCAGCGCCGCGACGACGACCAGCAGCGGCCCGTTCGAGGTGATCAGGTCCGGGATCACCATCGGCACCGTCGCGCGGTCGGCGGTTCAGTCCAGCGCACGCAGGATCTCCTTCGCCCGGTCGGTATAGGTGTGACCGCCCTCGACGATCCGGCGGTACCCGGCCTCGGCGGTCTTGGCCGCCTGATCCGGGTACAGCGCGCAGCGTTCCAGGATCTCGTCGAGTTCGTCGCGGCTGGAGAACAGGAAGGCCTCGGTGCCGTCGTCGAGCAGTTCGGCGTGTTCGTCGGTGCGTTCACCGACGAACAACCCACCCGACGCCGGTACCTCGAACGTGCGGCAGGTGTGGGTGTCGCGGTTGGCGGAGTTGAGCAGCACCAGGTTCGCCGTCACCGATGCCACCGCGATCGCGAAATCCTCTCCGTACACCGGACCCGCCACCGCGGCGCGGGTGGTCTGCAACTGGCGTACCCGCCGCCAGCCCGGCCCGCGCACCAGCAGCTGGGACCCGTAGGTGCGGGCCAGCGACACCATGCCGGGCCGCCGGTCCGGGCGGCAGGCGCCGATGAAACCGACCAGGAACTGCCGGGTCCCACGCCGGGCCGCGGGATGATGCCAGGCCGGATCGTAGGCGCTGCGCACGAACAGGCTCCGGGAAACGCCGCGGCCGGCGAGTTCGGGCAGGTTGTGACGTTTGGTGGTGACCACCATGTCCCATTCGGTCTCGTGCGCGAGATAGTCCGCGGAGGTGTTGGCCGGATTCGAGACATCGTCGGGGCTGTAGTGCACGTGATGCGCGGCCGGGATCTCCAGCAGCCGGGCCTGGTCGAGATACACCGATTTGAAACCGAACACCAGGTCCGGATGCAGTTCGGCGGCGGCCCGCTCCAGCCGGGTGTGCACCCGGTCCACCGTCCATGGTGCCCGGCGCTCACCGGTTTTCGCGTACAGCCACGACGGCGACAGCCGCGGCGGCAGGGTCACCGGTGTGGAGTCGACCACGATCACCTCGTGGCCGAGCCGGCGGAACCCCTCGGCGAGCGAGCGGGCGTTGCTGCCCAGCCAGTCGTCGCCGACGAACAGAATCCTCATCGCGTCCCTCTCCTCTGCGCACCGGCGGGCTGCGCAGCGCCCGCGGTGCGTTCCCGCACGATCAGTGCGCGCATCCGCGCGAGATACCAGATCGCCACCGCGAATTCCGCGGCCACGATCCCGGCCGCCAGCGTCCACACCGAATGGGTGCGCAGGGTGAGCAGCAGCGCGCACCCCGCCACGACGGTGCCGGTGGCCGAACCGATCAGCACTCCGACGGTGTCCTGCCGGACCGGCAGGATCGCGGTGGTGACGAACGAGGTGACGGTGGTGGCCGGCAGGATCAGTGCCTCCAGCCGCAGCACACCGGCCGCGCCGCCGAACTCGTCGCCGAACACCAGCCCGATGACCAGCGGCGCCGCCGCCCACAGCGCCGCGGTCGCGACGCACGCCGCCGCCACACAGATGCCGAGCGCGCGCAGCGCGTCCGGCCAGAACCGTTCCTCACCACTGCGTTTGGCCATCCGCGGCAGCAGCGCGAAACCGATCGGGTCCAGCAGCGACTGCACCGCCCGCACCAACCGGTCCGCGGCGGAGTACAGCCCGAGCGACGCCGCGTTCAGCACCGCGCCGTAGACGGCGGCCGCGCCCTGCCCGTAGCTGGTGGTCAGCAGCCGTCCCGTCACGACGGGCAGTGCCGCGCGGATCAGTTTCCACGCCCCGCGCGGACGACCGGGCGGGCCGAACGCACGCCAGGTGTCCCACCAGGTCAGGGCGAGGCTGATCACCGAGGAGGCGAGCAGGCACAGCATCGCCATGGCGGCGGTCGGGAACCGGGGCAGCAGGGTCAGCAGCGCGACGAGATAACCCACGCGGGCGATCGATTGGTAGAGCGTGGACGCACCGAAGCGGCCCTGGCCGATCAACACCCAGTCCTCCGACATCGACCAGAAGCCGCCGACGAACAACCCCAGCAGCACCATGCCCAGGTAGTCCGGTGCGCCCGCGGGCACCGCCGTCACCAGTGCCACCGCGAGCACGCCGAGGATGCCACCGCGGATCGCCAGGTAGGTGCCGCGGGTGTGGTTCACCACCTCCCGGTCCGTACCCGACTCCTGGATGCGCGCGGCCAGATAGGAGGTGATACCCAGGTCGACGATCAGCGAGCCGAGGAAGTACGCCGACATCCCGATGGCCAGCAGTCCCATCCCGGAGGCGCCGAGCAACCGCGCGATCAGCGGCAGGGTCGCGACCGTGACCAGGTACTGGCCGTATTTGCCGAAGCTGACGTAGGCGATATCGCGCAGGACCGTCGCCAGTTCCCGCAGTCGTGCCGCCCTGGTCCGCGGCGCCGTCTCCGCCGGCGGGACCGTCGTGATCAGCGGAAGTTTCTCGGTCGGCCAGTCGGTGAAGGCCGGGATGATCTCGGTCGGCAGGTCGTAGTCGGGAACGCGCAGGCCGTCCACCGACACCGGATAGTGGCGGTGGACGATACGGATCGGAATGGTGTGCGGGTCGGCAGGATTCATCGTGCGCGTACCGCCCGCCGGCCGGTGACCTGTTCCAGTACCCCGGTGACCGCCCGGGCGGTGGCCGCGATCCCGAACTCGGCGCTGCGTTCCCGTGCTGCCGCACCCAGCCGGGTGCGCAGGGCCGGGTCGGCGATGAGCCGGTCCAGCGCGGCCGCGAGCGCGGCGGGGTCGCCCGGTGGGGTCAGCAGACCGTCGACCTCGGGCCGCAGGATTTCGGCCGGGCCGCCCGCGTCCGCCGCCACGACCGCACACCCGGCGGCCATGGCCTCCACCACCACCTGTCCGAAGGGTTCGGCGAGCACCGAACAGTGCACCGCGATATCGGCCCGGGCGAAGTAGGGTCCCGGATCGTCGACGTGACCGGTGAATTCGACCGGCAGTCCGAGCGCGGCGGCCGTGTGTTCCAGTTGCGCGCGGTAGTCCTGTTCGCCGAAGAACGTGCCGCCCACCAGCTGGACGGCGGCCGGCCGGTGGCGCAGCAGGGGAAGTGCCCGCAGCAGGACCTCCTGCCCCTTCCACGGGGTGAGGCGGCCGACCATGGCGATCCGTACCGCGTCCGGATCGCGCGGGGCCGCCCGGTGCGGGGCCGCGAGGGGCTCGACGCCCGGATGGGCGATCACCGCGACCCGGCCCCGGGTGTAGAGGGTACGCAGGGTGGACCGGCTGTTGGCGACGATGCCGCGCGCGACCGTCCAGCCCAGCACCCGCAGCGCGAACGCCAGGACGCGGCCGAAATATTCGCCGCTGACCCGGTCGTGGACCTGCCAGACCAGCGGCACTCCGGCGCGCCGGGCGGCCACGGCGCCCATCAGCAGGGCCTTCGTGCTCTGAGCGACCACCACATCGGCGCCCTCGGCCCGGACGATCGTCCCGAGGCGGGCGCCGAGCCGCACCAGGCCGGTCGCCCCGGTGAGCAACCGCAGCGGTCCGGAGCCGTCGACGGTCAGCGAGCGGCTGTCGAACGCGTTGCCGCATACGGTGACCGGTATCCGGTGGGCGCGAAACCGGTCGACCAGCGGTCCGGGGGCGGTGAGCAGCATCGAAGGGTCCACCGTGCCGCCGGCGCGTAACGCGGTCAGTAGCCGCAGGGTCGCGAGTTCGGCACCGGAGGGCTCGGCGGTATGGGAGAGGAATACGGCGCGGATCATCCGGTCAGCTCCCGGTAGAGGGCGATATGCCGGTCGGCGGCCGCCGACCACGAGAAGGTCTCGGCATGCGCCCGGCAGCGGCCGGGGTCGGGGACCGCGCCGTCGAGCGCGGCGGCGAGGCGGGCGGCCAGTGCGCCGGCCTCGCCCGGGGCGACGATCAGCGAGGGGTCCAGGCCGCGGACCGAATCCGGCAGGCCACCGCACGCGGTGACGACCGGCGCGCGGCCCGCCGCGAGCGATTCCAGCGCGATGAGCCCGAAACCCTCCAGCGCCACCGACGGCACCACGGTGACCGTGGCCCGCGCGTACCAGCCGGTGAGTTCGGCGTCGGTGACCCGGCCGGTGAAGGTGATGCCCGAGCCGAGACCGCGGGCCTGGTCCCGCAGCGATGCTTCGGCCGTACCGGTGCCGACCAGTACCAACCGGGCCTCCGGGTGGGTGGCCCGTACCGCGGGCCACGCCCGCAGCAGTACATCGATACCCATCCGGTGCTCCAGCCGGCGCACGCACAGCACCAGCGGCGCGGCGTCGCCGGGCAGCGGGGTGGGGCGGAACCGGTCCAGGTCGACACCCGGCGCGATCACGGCCACGCTGTCGGGTCGGACCCGGTAGTCGTGCACCAGCAGGTCCCGGAAGTGTTCGGACAGGACGACGAACCGGTCGGCCGGCCGGGCGCGCAACCTTTCCAGTGCGTATTTCGCGCCGGCGGCGACCGCGCTGCCGCCGGCCGCCCGGCTCTCCGCCGCCCACGGCCCGTGGAAATGCACCACCAGGTGCCGGGTGCGGGCATCGGGTGGTCCGTACAGCGCGAAATGCCGGTCCAGTACGGTCGCTCGGCCGGACGCGGCGGGCCGGGCGTCTCGGAACGCGGTGCGCGCGCGGCGCCACGTGGAGCCTCCGACCGGTCCCCACGACAGCCCGCCCGCCGGCGCGTCGCCGAACGCGGCGGCCGAGACCTCGACCTCCGGCCGGCCGGCCAGCGCCGCGAAGAGATCGGTGAAATAGCGGTTCAGCCCGCCCGCCGCGGCCCCGAACCACTCCGATCCGGTCATATGGACCCGCGGCGGCGCGGCGCTCATCGGCGCGACCCGATCCGGGCCCGGGCGAACTGCCCCGCCCGCACCCGCAACCGTTCCAGTGCCGTCCGCGCCAGCCGCAGATCGCCGAGGGTCACATCCAGCGGCGAGACCAGCGGCGGGCAGTCGCGGGCCAGGCGGTGGTGGAAACGCAGTGTTTCGCTGAGTTTGCTCACCGTCGAGGTGCGCGCGCAGAGATTGAACGACGAGGCCCGCCAGGCCGCGGCCACCTCGGTCAGGCCGAAGAACAACCCGAACTGCCCGACCCGCGCGAACAGGTCGACATCCATCGGGAACACCAGGTCCCCGCGCAATCCGCCGACCCGGTCGAAGTGCTCGCGCCGGAACATCGCGGCGGCGGTGGGACCGAATTCGGCGGGTCCGCGGCGCACAATGGTGCGGGCCAGTGCCCGGGAGGTGCGGACCCCGTCCAGACCCGGCAGGCCGAGATCGGTCTCCACCAGCTCGCCCTGTTCGTCGATCACCTGGAAACGGCTCGAGCTGATGGCGAATGCCGGGTCGGCCATCACCTCGAGCTGCGCCGCGAGCGAACCGGGCAGCAGGATATCGTCGGCGCACACGACTTTCACCAGCGCTCCGGTGGACAGTGCGATCGCGCGATTCCAGTTGTCGCCGATGGCCAGCGTGGTGGCGTTGCGTTCCACCCGGATCCGCGGATCGTCGAAGGACGCGGCGATCTCGCCGGTGGCGTCGGTGCTCGCGTTGTCGAGCACCACCAGTTCGAAGTCGACGTCCTGACTCAGAATCGAACGCAGCGTCTGTTCGAGTGTCCGCGCGGCCTCGTAGGCCGGGACACAGATCGACACGCTGACCACTGGTGATCCTTTCGGTGGAATGGAAGGGGATACGCCGGGGGTGGCGGCGTATCCGGGGCAACGGCTTCTGTCCGGATCGGTTGGTTTGATCGCCGGAACGTGTGGTTTCGCGGAATCGTCGGGGGTGCGAAGGAGCAGTGGTCCGCACGCCCGCGGGCTGGGGGTACTACCGGATGGGCCGCTCCCGCGCCGGGTCGGCCGGATCGTCGGTGAACCAGCGTCCGGCCAATTCGGGGAAGCGCTCGGATACCTCGGGGAGCAGGTCGGGCACCGTCAGCAGCACCCGATCCGGCCGGGCGGCGACGAGGTCGGCCGGGGCGATGATCGGCACATCCGTCCCCGGCATCCGTCGCCCCTGTTTGGCCGGTGCCGCGTCGGCGACCCCGGTCAGCAGTTCACGCCGTATTCCCGCCCGGCAGAACAACGCCACCGCGCGCGAGGCCGCTCCGTAGGCGTACACGCGCTCGCCGCGCGCCGCCGCGGATTCCAACGTGGCGCGCAGGCTCTTGGTGTGCCGGTCGGCCGCTCGTTGCAGACCGCCCAGCACATCCGGGTCGGCCGCGCCGGCCTCTCTGTGCAGGATCCGCCGCACCGCCGCACCGGGTTCGGCGGTGCCGTGCACCGCCGCCAGCAGCACCGTGCCCCCGTACAGGTCGAAATCCCACGCGTCCACCACCGACATCCCGGCGCCGCGCAGCAGCTCACGCAGTGCGGACAGGGAGTAGTACGCGAAATGGCCGTGCCGCAGCGCGTTCCACTGACCCTGCGTCACGATCGTGTGCAGCGGGTGGTACTGCAGCAGCAGCACCCCGGCGGGCGCGGTGGCCGCCGCCCGGCCGGCCACGGCCGCCGCCTGATCGCGGTCGTGCATGAGACCGAATGAATCCAGCACCACATCGGCCGGCCCGTCGGAGACGGCGAACCCGCGCTCGGCCAGCAACTCCAGCCAGCTGCCTCCGTGCGGGCTGGCGAACTCGCGCACGGTACGGCCGCGCAGCAGACCGGCGCCGGCGACCCGCCGCACCGCGTCGGCGGCCTGTTCGCGCAGTGCACGCGGCTCCACGCCGCGCGGTTCGGCGGTGACGGTGTCGTCGTGCGCCAGTTGCGCCAGCCCGCAGCCACGGCAGACCACCATTGCCAGCGGGTGCGCGGCCTCGTCCGGCCGCGGGGCGGTGTCGGCCGGCGGAAAGTGGTCCGCCGCCGGCATCGCCCCGAGATCGAGTACCGTCACCAGCTCCGCGCCGCGGCAGGCCCGGCAGCCCAGGGGGTCGGCCGGAGGCGGTTCGAGCAGGGCCGCGCGGCCGCCGCGCGCCGAATCGGATCCGCTCATGGCACCATCACCCGGTGCGAATCGAACAGGCGGACCTCGCCGATGTGCTGATCCTGGTGCCCGAACCCTTCCGCGATGCCCGCGGCCTGTTCACCCGTACCTTCGACACCGAGATTTTCGACTCCCACCTCGGTCCCGGCGCGTCCGCGGCGTTCGTGCAGGATTCGCAGTCGCGGTCGGCGCGCGGGGTGGTGCGCGGTATGCACGGACGCGGCGGACGCGGTGAGGCCAAACTGGTGCGCTGCGCGCACGGCGCGGTGCACGACATCCTCGTCGATATCCGGCCCGATTCGCCCACCTTCGGTCGCAGCCAGGCGTTCCTGCTCGACGACGCGGAGTTCCGGCATCTTTACGTGCCGGCGGGTTTCCTGCACGGTTTCCAGGCGCTCACCGACACCGCGGACGTGTGCTACCGCATCGACCGACCGCACGATCCGGCCGAGGACCTCGCCGTCGCCTACGACGATCCCGATCTCGCGCTGACCTGGCCGCAGGAGGTCACGCTGGTCTCCGCCCGCGACCGGGCCGGGGGCAGCTGGCGGGAACTGCTGACAACACACCTCACACACCGGTCCTGACCCGCCGCAGCGTCTCGTCCACCGCGCCCGACTCACCCAGTTGCCGCAACCGCGCCAGGCGTACGAACCGGCCCGAGAAATCGGCCGCGGTCAGTCCGCCGGCGGTGTACTCGGCGTACAGCTGCGCGGCCCCCTCGGGGATGGTCCAGCGCGCCTCGAACCCCAGTTCCCGGCGCGCCGCGCCGAAATCGACCCGGTAGGACCGCGGATCGGCCCCCGACTCCCCGGTGATCAGCACCTCGGCGCCGGGCACCACCTCCGCGACCGCCTGCGCGATCTCGGCGACCGTACGGTTGTTGGCCTCGGTGCCGATGTTGTAGGCCCGGGCGTAGATCGCCCCGACCGGCGCCTCCAGGCAGACCGCGAACGCTTCGGCGATATCCGCGGCATGCACCAGCGGCCGCCACGGCGTGCCGTCGGAGAGCACCTTCACCACGCCGTCGAGCACGGCGTGGCCGACCAGATTGTTGAGCACGATATCGGCGCGCAGTCGCGGCGAGAAGCCGAACGCCGTCGCATTGCGCAGGAACACCGGTGCGAAACGGTCGTCCGCCATCGCCACCAGGTCGTCCTCCACCCGCACTTTGCTCTCCGCGTACGGGGTGAGCGGGCGCAGCGGTGCGCTCTCGTCGACCAGTCCGTCGCCGGCCGCGCCGTAGACCGAGCAGGTGGAGGCGTACAGGAAGCGGCGCACCCCGGCCTCCTTGGCCAGTCGGGCCAGCCGCACCGACGCGTGATGGTTGATGTCGTGGGTGATCTCGGGGATCAGCGAGCCCAGCGGATCGTTGGACAGCGCCGCGAGGTGCACGACGGCGTCGAACCCGTCGAGCTGCTCGATCGTCACATCCCGCAGGTCCACGGCCAGCCGGGGCGGGTCCTGCGGTGCGGGACCCAGGACGCAGTCGGCGAACCAGCCGGCGTCCAGTCCGATCACTTCATGCCCCCGGGCCCGCAGCACCGGAACCATGACGGTGCCGAGATAACCCTGATGACCGGTGACGAGAACGCGCACTTCTACACACCTCCCAGATCGAGGACGGCTTTACTCAGTTCGAACCCCTCCGCGTACTCGCTGTGGCACTGCACGCCACGGACCCGCGCCAGACCGAGGAACGCGGCCTCGTCGAACCAGTCGCGGTGTGCCTGCGAGGGATAGCATTCGGCCAGCAGCCGGGCCTTCTCCGCGGCGATCTCCGGTGCCACCGGATGCAGGACGACCGGCCGGGGCGTATCGGTCTCCCATTTGAGGATTTCGTAGCCGAGTACCAGATGATCACGGAATTCCGTGGTCACCAGTTCGGCCAGCAGGCGGTGGTCCTGATGGGCGTCGCCGCGCTGCGGGGCGAAGACGAGCTCCGGGTCGGTGTCGCGCCGGAACTCGGCGAGCGCGCTCTTGACCCGGTCCCAGTGCGCCGGAGCCCGCCCGTCCGGCACGTCGAGCACCGTCAGGTCCAGCTCGGCGTCCGCGCAGAAACGTTCGAGGGCGGCGCTCTCTTCCGCCGCGCGGGCGGTACCACCGCCGGACAGGACGAGCGCCCGCACACGTAGTCCCGGATTTCCGCGGGTCAGGGTCAGCAGGGTCGCGCCCATTCCGATGGCGATATCGTCGCAGTGCGCGCCGAGCAGCGCGACCTCACCGAGTCGCGCGGGAGCGAGAGTGATCACGAAGCGGCCCGCTCCCAGACCATCCACGGGCGGTCGCCCCGGTGATATCCGGCGTCGAGTTCGGCGCGTTCCTTGAACGTATCGGCCGGTTTCCAGAAACCGTCGTGCCGGTAACCGTAGAGCCGGCCGAGCGTGGCCAGCGCCCCACAGCTGTCCTCCACCAGGTCCCCGCCTTCCGGCAGATGATCGAAAATCTCCTGGGTGAGTACGAAATAGCCGCCGTTCTCCCAGATCGGCAGCTTGCCGACCGCGGTGATCTGCTTGACCTCACCGCTGGGCAGCACGTCCACACAGTGGAACGACGACTGCGGCGGCACGATCATCATCGATGCGGCGGCGCCGGACGCGGTGAACCGGTCGATCATCAGATCGAGCGGGGCGTCGGTGAGCACATCGGAGTAGTTGGCCAGGAACATATCGTCGCCCTCGAGGTAGGGACGCACCCGGCGCAGCCTTTCCCCGATAGCCGATTCCAGGCCGGTATCGACGAAAGTGATCGTCCAGTCGGCGATATCGGAGTGCAGTAATTCGACCCGGCCATCGCGGATGACGAAATCGTTGGACATCGTCTCCTGATAGGTCAGGAAGAAATTCTTGATGTGGTGGGCGCCGTAGCCCAGGCAGAGAATGAATTCGGTATGCCCGAAATGCGCGTAGTAGCGCATGACATGCCAGATCAGCGGCCGCGGGCCTACCATCTGCATCGGTTTGGGCGGGCTGTCGTTCTCCCCGCTGCGCATCCGCATTCCGTACCCACCGCAGAACAACACGACCTTCATCGCGCGGCGACCTCCGCCGGGCTCGGCGCGACCACCCGGACGGTGGGCAGCGGGAACACCAGCTGTCCACCCCATTCCCCGATATGACGCAGCTGCGCGGTGAGTTCGGTTTCCAGGTTCCACGGCAGCACCAGCACGAAATCAGGGCGGTCGGTGTCGATCCGCTCCGGGGGATGGATCGGTATGCGGGTGCCCGGGGTGTATCGGCCGTGCTTGTAGGGGTTGCGATCCACCGTGTACTCGAGCAGGTCGGGGCGGATACCGCAGTAGTTGAGCAGGGTGTTGCCCTTACCGGGCGCGCCGTAGCCGACCACCCGCCGTCCGGCCGCCTTCTGGTCGAGCAGGAAGCGCAGCAGATCCTGGCGTACCCGCTCGGCCTGTTCGCGCAGGAACCGATATCCCTCGACCGCGTGCAGACCGGTGTCCGCCTCGATCGCCAGCAGTTCCGCCACCCGCGGCGATGGTTCGGCGACCGCCTCGGGACGCGCCCAGATGCGTAGCGATCCGCCGTGGGTCGGCAGTGTTTCGACATCCGCGACCGCCAGCCCGGCCGTGGCCAGCGCCCGCTGCGCCGAGTCGAGGGTGTAGTACTGGAAGTGCTCGTGGTAGATGGTGTCGAACTGGCCGTGCCGCACGAGGTTCAGCGCATGGTGCACCTCGATCGAGATCCAGCCGTCCTCGGCGACCAGCGTGCGCAGCGCGCGGGTGAAACCGCGCAGATCGGGGATGTGGGCGTACACATTGTTCGCGACCACCAGGTTCGCGGCACCGTATTCGGCGCGCACCCGCCGGGCCGAGTCCTCGGTCAGGAACTCGGTCAGCGTCGGCACACCGGCCGTCCGCGCGGCCGCGCCGACGTTCGCCGAGGGTTCGATGCCCAGGCAGGGGATGCCGGCCGCCACCATATTGCGCAGCAGGTAGCCGTCGTTGCTCGCGACCTCCACCACGAACGAGTCCGGGCCGAGACCCAGCCGGGTGACCGCCGCGCCGGTGAACTCGCGCGCGTGCCGCATCCAGGACTCGGAGTACGAGGAGAAGTAGGCGTATTCGGTGAACGTCTCCTCGGGCGTGATGAGCGCCGGGATCTGCAGCAGCAGACAGTCCGCGCACACCCGGAGATGTAGCGGATAGGTGGATTCCGGCAGGTTTAGCTGATCCTCGGAGAGGAAACTCTCGCAAGGAGGTGTCGCCCCCAGGTCGACGACACTGGCCAGCCGGGACGACTCACACAAACGACAATGCACTCGGGCTCCACTCGAACGGTCACGTACATCGGCGGCGCCCCGCAGCCCCGAGAAGCATCTTCTCTCTGCCGATCGACGGAAAAAATAGCACCAATCCGGCGCATCTGCGACACGGTCCGAGCGGACTTTTGCGCAGAAGTGACCTACGGCATATGTTCAGCAAACCCTGTAACGATCGGCGCCCGGATAACGATGGTGGACAATCGAAATGGGCCCTTTCCCGGTATTCGGCACCGGTGCGGAACCGTCTTCGGTGGGAATTCCGATTCCAGCACTTGTGCCCGGCGTCGATGGGGGCAATACTTCTGCAACAAGATCGGCCCGGCCTTCGTGATATGAAGGTCGGGCTTCCTGGAAAAAGCGTGTGATCTGCTGTCGCGCACGACAGCCGAGGCACGGTCGTTCGAAGTTCAAGCGGGTACGTTTCATGGTTCTGGATCTCCGTGTGGTCGGTGGCGCGGTCGATTTGCACCTGCCGAATCCCGGTGACCGGGACTCCTGGCGGGCTGGATATGTCCGCCGGCTGGCCCGGACCGATATCGCGGTGGTCACCGCGGCGGCCCTGTGCGCGCAACTGTTCAGCATCGCGCCCGGGCACTCCCTGGGCTGGGAATTCGAGCCGCGTACCACCGCGCTCACGCTCGGCATCGTGGCCGGATGGTCGATTCTGCTGGGTTGGAACGGCTCCCGTTCCCCGCATACCGTGGGCGCCGGCGCCGACGAATACCGCCGGCTGCTCTCGGCCACTCTCCAGCTGTTCGGCACGATCGCGATCGTCTCGCTGATCCTGCGCGTGGATATCGCGCACGCCCACCTGGTGATCGCGCTCCCGCTCGGTCTGCTCGGCCTGATGTCGACCCGGGCGCTGTGGCGCGCGCACGCGGTGCGGCGCCGGGCGCTGGGCCGCTATCGCCGCTCGGTCCTGGTCGTCGGCAGTCCGGACGCCGCCCGTGCCGTCGCGACCGCGCTGTCCGCGCAGGAGATGCACGGCTATCACGTCGTCGGGGTCTGCACCCCCACCGGGGACGCGCTCGACGAACCCGCCGCCCTGCGCGTGGGGCAGCGCGATATCCCGATCATCGGCAACGACCGGTCGGTGCGCAGCGCGGTCCGCCGCAGCGGCGCCGATACCGTGGTCGTCATGGCCACCGACCGGCTGGGCCCGCGCGATATCCGTCGGCTGGCCTGGGATCTCGACGCGTTCGGCACCGAGCTCATCGTCGCGCCCGGCATCCTGGACATCTCCGGTACCCGGATGTCGAGCCAGGTGCTGGCCGGTATCCCGATGCTGCACATCGAACGGCCCCAGTACGATCGGGCGCTCTCGTTCGGTAAGGCGGTGTTCGATCTGTGTTTCTCCGCCCTGGTCCTCACCGCGATCGCGCCGGTACTGCTGGTGCTGGCCGCCGCCGTCAAGTTCACCAGTGCCGGGCCGGTCTTCTATCTGTCGGAGCGGATCGGGATGGACGGTAAACCGTTCCGGATGATCAAGTTCCGCAGTATGTACATGCGGGCCGACCGGGAAGCCGCCTCACTGATCAGCGCCCACGGCGGCAACCCGCTCTTCTTCAAACTCAAGGACGATCCACGGGTGACCCCGGTGGGTCGGTTCCTGCGCCGGTACAGCCTCGACGAGCTGCCGCAGTTCTTCAATGTGCTGTTCCGCGATATGAGCGTCGTCGGACCGCGGCCGCAGGTCCGCCGCGAGGTCCATTCCTACGACGGCGTGATGCGCCGGCGGTTGCTGGTACGGCCCGGGATCACCGGACTGTGGCAGGTCAGCGGCCGCTCGGACCTGTCCCCCGAGGAATCGGTGGAACTGGATATCTCCTATGTGGAGAACTGGTCCATGCTGCTGGACCTGCGGATCATCGCCCGCACCCTGCGGGCGGTCGCCAGGGGCGACGGCGCCTACTGACGCCGCCGCGGGTGCCGGCGACCGGTCAGAGCAGGGCCAGCGCCAGGCTGACGAAGGCCATGAGGGCCATCCAGGCGATCAGCAGTGAGCGCGCGGACCCCGGGCGTCCGAACCGGGTTGTCATCATGGCGGCCGGTCGGCGGTTCCGGTGTGTCGTGGCGACGGTGCTCACGGTCCACCTCCTCGAAAGAGTTTGTGTACCTGTCCAACCCTGGCTTCCCGAATCCGTCCGATCAATCCGCCGAGTCGATCTTCGATAGCGGGGTTTGTGCCGCCGGAGCCGGGGTAGCCGCTCGACGTACCGAAGCCGACTGTCCGGCCGGCCGGTGCCGCAGAACCACGGCGGCAGCGGTCACACCGGACCCGAGGGAGGTTGTTGTCCCATGAGTACTGTCACCGCGTCCACCGAGGTCAAGGTACCGATCCGCACCGCGTACAACCAGTGGACGCAGTTCGAGTCGTTCCCGAAATTCATGGAAGGTGTCGAACGGGTCGACCAGATCGACGACACACATACGCATTGGAAGATCAAGATCGGCCCCGCCGATCGTGAATTCGATGCCACCATCACCGAGCAGCATCCGGAGGAGCGGGTCGCCTGGCGCTCGGACAACGGTCCGGAGCACGCCGGTGTGGTGACCTTCCACCGGATCGATGATTCGACCACCCGGGTGATCACCCAGATGGATATCGATCCGGAGGGGCTCGCCGAGAACATTGCCGACAAGGCGGGCCTGCTGGATCGCCGGGTCAAGGGCGATCTGGAGCGGTTCAAGAATTTCATCGAATCCCGCCCCCAGGAGAGCGGGGGCTGGCGCGGGGACGTCCCGCGTCCGGGTAACTGACGCCCGTCCGCTCCGCATATCCTGCGCCGCACGAACCACGTGGTTCGTGCGGCGCAGTGCTGTCGGCGCCGCGCCCATAACGGAACCACCGCACCTTTACGGTGCCGGCGGTGGCGGCTCCGCTCACCTGCCGCGCGGCTCCAGCGACCGGTCGAGAGCGGTGCGCAGCCACTCCTGGGTGGTGCCGGTGGTATGCGGGGTGCCGAGCGCCCGGGCGGTCGGTACCCAGTACCGGATAACCGAGGGATGACCGGTCGCACCGGCCGCCGGCCGGCGACGGAAGGCCAAGGTGTCCCGGCTGCCCGAGCCGCGGCGTGCGCGGCGACGAACAGGTCCGGTTCCGGTCCGGGCCCCGGGTCGGCACCGGCGAGTACGCGCTGCGCGGCGCCGGTGTGCGCGGGCGCCGGTTCGGCGATCAGGGCCCGCTCGTCGCGGACCGACTCGCGGTCGGACAGCCAGAGCCGACTGCGCGCCGTGATCGAACTGCGCCACACCCCAGTGGGTACGACAGCCCTCGATCGGCTGATGGATCTGCTGGTACACGGACAGGACATCGCGGTACCGCTCGGTATGCGGCGCGAGATGCCGGTGGACGCGGCGCGGTGGTCGGTCGAGCGGGTGTGGCGGATGGGACGGCCGTTCCGTGCGCAGCGCGTCCTGGCCGGGCACCGCCTGATCGCGACGGATACGGAGTGGTCGGGCGGAACAGGCGCTCCGCTGGCCGCGCCGATCGCCGAAATACTGCTGCTGGTCACCGGCCGGATATCGGTGGGGGATCGGGCAGGGTCGGCCTGATCGAGGATTCGGTGGGTCCGGGCGGCGATGGCGAATGCGGTCCATGTGCGACGTGACCAGCGTACGCTTCGCATCGATCGACCCGAGATGTGGAGCCCGCCATGGCCAGTAGTTCACACCCGATATCTCGAGGAATGACCGCCGGCGAACAGCTGGCGCGGCATGCCCGCAAGATCCCGGACATCCCGGCGCTGCGGTTCGCCGGAGTCTCCCGAAGCTACCGAGAACTGGACGAGCGCGTCTCCCGGCTGGCCGACGCCTTGCGGGCCCGCGGTATCGGCCCGGGGGACCGGGTCGCCGTTCTCGGCCTCAACTCGATGGAGATCGTGGAAGCGTTCCTGGCCACAAACCGGCTCGGCGCGATCGGCGTGCCCATCAATTTCCGGCTGGTGGCCGGGGAAATCGCCTATCTACTGACGGATTCCGGCGCGACAGCCGCCGTGGTCGACGCGCGGTTCGCCACTCAACTGGCCGAGGCCCGCCAGGAGGCGCCGCAACTGCGGTCCTGCCTGGTGATCGGGGGCAGCGGTGGCGAGGGCGGTGAGGACTACGAGGCGGCGCTGCGCGACGCGGACCCCGAGTCCGCCGCACCGGTCGTCGACGAGCGCGACCCGGCGTACATCATGTACACCTCGGGTACCACCGGACGCCCCAAGGGCGCGGTGCTGACCCACGACAACCTGCTGCTGCACGCCTTCAGTGTCGCCCTGCACCAGGGCGTATCCGGTGACGACCGGGTCGCGTTGAACGGTGCGCCGTTGTTCCATATCGCGGGTCTGTCGAGTTATCTGATGTGCCTGCTGCCCGGGGGGACGTTCGTGATCACGCCCTCGGGTGGCTTCGACCCGGCCGCATCGGTCGAGCTGCTCGCGCGCGAACGGGTCTCGAGCTGCTTCTTCGTCCCCGCGCAATGGCAGGCGATCTGCGCGCTCCCGGGGATCGCCGAGTACGATCTGTCCGCGCTGCGGCAGATCTCCTGGGGTGCGGCCCCGGCCTCGACAACTCTGCTGCGCACCATGATCGAAACCTTCCCGCAGGCCTCGGTGTCCACCGCGTTCGGGCAGACCGAATGCAGTCCGGTCACCTGCACGCTGCGCGGGGAAGACGCCCTCCGTAAGATCGGCTCGGTCGGCACGCCCATCCTGAACGTCGAGGTCCGGATCGTCGACGACGAGATGAACGATATCGCGCCCGGCGAGGTCGGCGAGATCGTCTATCGCGGCCCGACGGTGATGCGGGAGTACTGGAACAAACCGGAGGCGACGGCGGAGGCCTTCACGGGCGGCTGGTTCCACTCCGGTGATCTGGTGCGCCAGGACGAGGACGGCTACCTGTACGTCGTCGACCGGAAGAAGGACATGATCATCTCCGGCGGCGAGAACATCTACTGTGCCGAGGTGGAGAACGTGCTGGCCGGGCATCCCGGGGTCGCCGATATCGCGTTGATCGGTGTCCCGGATCCCCAATGGGGCGAGGCACCGCTGGCTGTCATCGTGCCGGTCGACCCCGCCGCCCCGCCCACCGCCGCGGATATCGAGGCTTTCGCCCGGACGCAACTGGCGGGCTACAAATGTCCTCGGGAGATCGCGGTGGTCGCCGAACTACCGCGTAACGCCAGCGGGAAGGTACTCAAAACCGAACTGCGCGCGAAATATTCGGCACCCACCGCGCCGATCTGACAGTTCGCGGCGGCCGTCACCACGTGGCCGCGGCCGCCGCGCTGCCTCGTGCCCGGGCTTGCCGTCACGCGGGCGCCCGGCTAGTGTCGGCAACCGATTCGTGCTCGGCGAATGAGGAGGTTGATGAATATGGCCCGCCCAGGCCTGTTTCAGCATGCCCTCATCCGGTTCGCGCACCACTGACTCGCGCGACCGGATCGCTACCCACGATCTGGAGTTGTCGTGTCCATTTCTTCTCACACCGACCCCACCGATATCGGTACCACGCGCCTGGTTCTCCGTCTCTGGACGCCGGACGACCTCGCCGCCGTACGAACCGGTGTCCGGCGGCCGTCCTGGGCCGCGGATTTTCCGGCCGACGGTGACCGGGAAATAGTGGAGGCCCTCGCCGTCCGGCCGGAATGGCTGGATCGCTTCGGCCACCGGATGGTGTCCGAACGCGCCAGCGGTCTGGTGGTCGGATCCATCGGATTGTTCTGGCCCCCGGCCGACGGTGTCCTCGAACTCGGCTACGGCATTGTGCCGTCGCGCCGGGGACGCGGGTACGCGACCGAGGCCACCCGGGCGCTGGCGGCGTACGCCTTCACCGCACCACGGGTGCATACCGTGTCGGCGTCGGTGGAACTCGCCAATCCCGCCTCGGTGCGGGTACTGGAGAAGGCGGGCTTCGCTCGTGTTCACACGGCCGGGGAGCGCGCGGAGTTCCGGCAGACCCGTTCCGGCCGATGACGATCGCCGCGGCGGGATCTCACCGGATCCCGCCGCGGCGGTGGGTCATCCGAGCGAGTCCCGCACCACCCGCTGGATCAGTGCGTCGATTTCCACGCCGGGCGCGGCCAGGGTGAGCGCACCGGTGCTGGACAGGACGGCGATACCGTGGACGCCCACCCACAGCGCGGTGGCGGTGGTGAGCGGGTCGGGGACCGGGTGGGTGGCACGCACCCGGTTCAGCAGCCGGTCGAACAGGGGTTTGGACACCGACCGCAGACCGGCGCCGGAGCCCTCGAGGAGATCGTGCCGGAAGATCAGGGTGAACATCGCCGGCCGGGTCCCGGCGAATTCAATGTAGGCCCGCGCCCATCCGGCGATATCGGCGGTGGCGTCGGTATCGCCGGCCTCGGTGAGGGTCCGCGCCAGATCGCGCAATCCGACCTCGGCGATGGCCCCGAGCAGCGCCTTGTGGGTCGGGAACCAGCGCCGGGGCGCACCGTGCGACACGCCGGCCCGTCGCGCGATCTCCCGTAGGCCGATCTCGGTCGAACCGGTTTCTTCCAGCAGGTCGACACCGGCCTGGACCAGTGCGTCCCGGGTTCCGCTCGCAGTCATGTAGACATTGTCTACTCACTCGGGTAGACAATGTCTATGTCCCTGTGGAGCGCCTTCTGCTATCGCCTGTGCCGGTATCTCCTCATCGGTCCCGCGCTCTGGCTGCTCGGCCGACCGGAAGTAAGAGGGCGCGAGCACCTTCCGCGTCGCGGGCCCTATATCGTCGCCGCCAACCACCTGGCGGTGCTGGACTCCTTCTACCTCACCCGGGCTCTGCGCCGGCAGGTGTTCTTCCTGGCCAAATCCGATTACTTCGACCGCCCCGGCCCCTGGGGGCGGGTCCAGCGATGGTTCTTCCGGGGTGTCGGCCAGATCCGGGTGGATCGCCGGGGCGGGCCCGGCGCCGCCCCCGCGCTCACCGCCGCGATCGGCATCATCGAACGCGGCGGTGTCTGGGGTATTCATCCCGAAGGGACCCGATCGCCGGACGGCCGGCTCTACCGCGGGCACACCGGCGCGGTCCGGGTCGCGATGACCACCGGTGTGCCGCTGCTTCCGGTGGCGATCACCGGCACCGGCCCCGACCCGGGGCGTCCGTGGTGGCGGCGCCGGGTGACGCTGGAGATCCTGCCCCCGCTCGATCTGACCGGGTACCGGACCGCCGGTGCGCACGGGACCCGACGGGCGACCGACGCGCTGATGCGGACCCTCGCCGCCCGGACCGGCCAGCAGTACGTCGACGAGTACGCCCGCCGCCGTCCGGACCACGACCTGGCGGCCTGAGCCCGCCGCGCCCGCAACGCCTCCCGCGGCGCAGCTTTCAGTCCGGTTTCGCCGCGGTGGACTGTGCCGTCCCGGACTCGTCGGCCGGCACCAACCGGCGCCGCATCAGCTTGCCCGTCGCATTGCGGGGGAGTTCGTCGAGAAAGATCACATCGCGCGGTACTTTGTGGCGCGCCAGGTTCGCCTTGACGTACTCCCGGATATCCGCCTCGCTCACCGTCACGCCCGCGGCGGGAACGACGAAAGCCCGCAGCCGGGTACCGAAATCACGGTCGGGTACCCCCACCACCGCCGCTTCCAGGATGTCGGGTCGCTCGACGAGCAGGTTTTCCACCTCCAGCGGGAAGACGTTCTCGCCCCCGGAGACGATCATGTCGTCGTCACGGCCGTCGATGAACAGCCGGCCCTCGGCGTCGAAATGCCCGACATCGCCGCTGGACAGCAGTCCGTCGACGATCTCCTTGTGCCGCCCGTCGGTGTACCCGCCGAAACTCAATCCGCTGGACACGAAGATGGTGCCCACGGCCCCGGGCGCGGTGATCCGGTGGCGCTGTTCGTCGTAGAGGGCGACGTGGCAGCCGACGGGCGGCTTGCCGACCGTGCCGGGCGCGTCCCGCATATCCTGTGGCGTCGCCACCGCCGCCACAGCGACTTCAGTGGACGCGTACAGGTTGTAGAGCACGTCGCCGAACGCTTCCGCGGTGCGGCGGCTCAGATCCGGGGAGACCGGGGAGCCGGCGGAGAAGACGACCCGCAGCGAGGAGGTGTCGTACTCGGCGAGTACCTCGGGCCCGAGGTCGATGATGCGCTGGAGCATCGTCGGCACCACGACCAGGCTCGCGGCGTGATGCGCGGCGACGGCGGCGAGTGTCGCGCGTGGATCGAATCGGCCCTGCCGGAACACGATTTTGTTGCCGAGGGCCCAGCCGAGGGCGAACTGGGAGAGCCCGGTGCCGTGGAAGATCGGCGCGGCCATCACCATCGTGTCGTCGCGGGGGATCGGGATGCGATCGAGGAACTGGGCGGACTGCAGGGGCGAAACCCTGTCCCGGGGAGCGCCTTTGGGTGTCCCGGTGGTGCCGCTGGTCAGGATCACGGTGCTGCCCGGATGCGGCGGCGGCGCCGTCGCCGTAGCGGAATGCGCCGCGATCAACGCGTCGATCGTGGGGGTGTCGCCGGATTCGCCCCAGGTGAGGAAGCGTGGAGTGGCCGCCGGGATCGCGTCGAGCAGACCGGTGAACTCGGCGTCGAGCAGTAGCGCGCCGACCTTTTCGCGCGTGGCGACATCCGCGAGCTGCGGCCCGGCGAACCCGGTGTTCATCAGGACGACGCGGGCGCCCAGTTTGCCCGCGCCCAGCAGGGCCAGCACCATGCCGCGGTGGTCACGGCACAGGGCCGCCACCACGGATTCGGCACCGATACCGTGCACGGCGAGGCCGCGGGCGAGGGCATTGGACTGTGCGTCGAGCTGGTCGAAGGTGAGCGTGCCGCGGTCGTCGACGATGGCCTCGGCCGCGCCGTCGCGCCGGGCGGCGGCCCGCAGCACCGTCACGAACGGCCCGTGGATCCGCGCGTCGCGGACCGTGCGGAGCAGTTCGCCGGGGCGCTTCGGGTCGAGCATTCCGCGCCGGCGCAGCACACTCACCGCGGCCAGCGATTCGGTCACCGAACGCAGCGCCGCGCGGGGTGCGGGCAGGTTCGTCGGCATGGTCACCTCCAGGGAATGGAACAGTCCGACCGGGCGCGGGACTACGCGGCGCCGGGCGGCCGATTGGTCCGGCCAGGGTAGCTCAGGTGCAGAATTTGCGTTCACTTATTGGGCAATGTCCGTGCGTATGCGTTATGGCGATCTCGTACCACGGATTCACATCGCTGCCCCTCGGTGTGAGAGAATGGAATAGAATATCTATCAGTCTTGCATGGAGGTCCTATGTCGCGCCCAGCGTCACCGGCAGCGAGCGCCGATCTGCCCGGCGAGGTCGCCCGTCGCAAATACCTGGCCGGTCCCGCCGCGCTACTCGGCGGCCCGGCCAACGTCGTGATGCAGCTGAGCCAGGCGCCGGTCGGCCGCGGTGTCGTCGAGAGCACTGTGGACAGCGGCCGGTTCGATCTGCATCCGCGCAAACGCGGCCGCACGACGCTGACCTATCTCGCGGTGGCCATGCTGGGCACCGACGAGGAACGCGCCGCCTACCGCGAGGCGACCAACAGCTCGCATCGCCAGGTCCGGTCCCGGCCGGGCAGCGCGGTGAAGTACAACGCGTTCGACCCGGAACTGCAGCTGTGGGTCGCCGCGTGCATCTATCGCGGCGTCGTCGATTCACTGGAATACCTGTACGGTCCACTCGACGCCGACTACGCCGACGAGTTGTACCGGGAGTCGAGCAGATTCGGGACCACGCTGCAGATGCGCCCGGAGATGTGGCCGGCCGATCGGGCCGCGTTCGCCGAATACTGGGAGCGCAAGTCCGCGGAGATATCGATCGACGACGAGGTGAAACGGTATCTGCGGGAACAGGTCGTAGAGCTCGGGCCGTACGGGCGCGTCGAACGGGTGCTGTTCCGGCGCGTCAACCGGTTCTTCACCACCGGCTTCCTGCCCCAGCGGTACCGGGACGAACTGGGGCTGGCCTGGAGCCCGCGGCGGCAACGCACCTTCGAGCTGATCATGCGCGCGATCGGTATCGTGATGCGGCTCGGGCCCGAACGCTGGCGGATGTACCCGCTGGACAAGCATCTGGCCGATATGCGGCGGCGCCGGGCGCTGGGTGAACCGCTGGTCTGAGTGCCGCGTATCAGGGTGGGTCGAGAACTCGAAATCTCAGGCGACTGCGGTGGCGGGTCAGAACCAGAAGGGGTCGCCGTATCCGGTGGTCTGCACTGTGGTGTCGACACCGTCGACGCGGGCGGTGACGAAGGGTATGGCCGAGGCCGGTGACAAGCATCCGCTGACATGCAACGGCGTATCGGTGTGAGCGAACGTGTAGGGAAAGTCCGTATCGCTCTCGAGTTCCGTGGCGCCGATCACCGCCGCGGTGGCCGTGCCGGGAGCCAGATTCACCCCGAGCGATCCGGCCAGGCCTGCGCCGACGCCGATGCCGGGTGCGATGGATGCCGCGGTGGTGATGGTGATGCCGGGCGGAGCGTCCATGGCCAGGGTCATGCCGGCACCGACACCGACACCGACACCCTGTGCGATCCCTGCGCCCACATTGACGCCGGGGGAGATCCCGATCGAGATGCCGTTGGAGATGTCGACCGCGCACCCGACCAGATACCCCACGACGATCTCCCCCGCACGCACCGCGACCGAGTCCAGGCCGACCGAATAGTTGCCGGATACCTTGACCGCGTGCGCGAAGGGAACATCAGGCGCGGTATCGGCACCGACCGGCACGACGGCGCCGGAATCGACCGCCGCGACCATCCGCAACCCATCGGCCACGACTTCCCCTGGTGCGGCACCCGTGGCGGGAGGGACAGCAACACACCCGCCGATCGTGGTCACTGCCATCGCAATGACCATCGTCCACGACCGCCGGCATCGGCGCTTCATCGCACTCCCGTCGCGTAGCCATTCGAACAGAACCTCGTCATACGACTCGCCCACCAGCGACCGCAGGCCGATCCGCGAAGCGATCCCGCGCCGGTTTCGGGTGGGATCGTCAGTGTCGCCGGGCGGTGACCAGGCCGTTGCGGGCCGCTTCGGCGAAACGTTCCATGAGGGTGTCGCCGAGCGTCGGTAGGTCCCGGTGGTAGGCGGTGGCGCGTTCGTAGGTATCGGATGCCTCGGCGTCCCAGCCGTGCCGGGCAAGCCAGGGCTGTGCGGGCTCGTCCACACCGCCGCCCTGCCACATCGCGGTGATCTCCGAGCCACCTTCGCCTGCCACGGCGGCGGCCATCAGTGCGACCGCGTCCACGTGCAGATACTCGATCGACAACCAGCTCCCGGCGGCGGACCGGTCACTGATCCCGGCCAGCAACCGATCGTTGTGCTCGGGGCTCAAATAGCTGAGCAATCCCTCGACGAGCCAGGCCGCGGAAGCGGACGGGTCGAACCCGGCCGCGACCAGCCGGCCACCCCAGTCCTCGCGGAGGTCGGCCGGCACCGTTACCCGGCGGCCGGCCGGTTGCGCGCCCTGCGCGTCGAGGACCCGCTGTTTGAAGGTGAGCATCTCCGGGGTGTCCAGCTCGTACACGACGACCTCCGGCGGTAGCGGAAGCCGGAAGGCCCGGGTGTCCAGTCCGGCCGCGACGATCACCACCTGCCGGACGGTGCGGGTGGCGTCGAGGATGTAGTCGTCGAAGAAACGGGTGCGGATGGGCAGGTAGCTGCTGAACGAATCCCACATCCGGGCGGCGTCGGCGTCGCCGGCGAACTCCTCACCCCCGGCGGCGGCCAGGAAATCAGCGGCGTAGGGGTCGACGAACAGGGCGTCCGCCCGCGCCGACTCGGCGGCCCGCGCGGCGGCGACCATCAGTGCGGTGCGGCCGACGCCCGTGGGGGCCACCGGTCCGGAGTCGCCGGGCCTGCTGGAGGAGGAACCGGAAGTGGTCACGGCTTCAGCTTAGGACGCTCCCGCGGGCTGTCGCGGGACCGGCGTGAGTGTCGCGGCGCCGGGCTCGACCTGCCACGATCCGCGTAGCGCAGCCCTACCGTGCGCCGGCCCGGGATTCACGCGAACCAGCCGCCCACGGCCGGCGCGGTGTTGTGCCAGATGTGCTTGATCTCCTGGTACTCGGCCAGCCCGCTCGGACCGAGTTCGCGGCCGATACCCGAACGTCCGAACCCACCCCATTCGGCGGCGGGGGTGTAGGGCCCGAAATCGTTGAGCCACACCGTGCCGTGCCGGAGCGCGCGGACCACCCGTTCGCCGCGGGCCGCGTCGCCGGTGCGCACGCCGGCCGCGAGTCCATAGGATGTGTCGTTGCCCAGTTCGACGGCTTCGGCCTCGGTAGCGAACCGCTCCACGGTGAGTACGGGGCCGAAGGTCTCCTCCTGGACGATCCGCATATCGCGGTGGCAGCGGTCCAGCACGGTCGGCAGGTAGTAGCTGCCGGCGGCCAACCGGGGGTCTTCCGGCCGCTTCCCCCCGGTGACCAGAACCGCGCCTTCGGCGAGACCGCGGGCCACCTGGGTCTCCACCGCGGCGCGATGCTCCGGGGAGACCAGGGGCCCGGTCTGTGACACGGGATCCGTCCCGGGGCCGACCCGGATCCCGCCGGCACGCCGGGCGAGTTCCGCGACGAACCCGTCGGCGATCGACTCCTCCACGATGAGCCGGGTACCGGCCGAGCACACCTGGCCCGAGTGCAGGAAGGCGCCGGTCAGCACCGCATCGATCGCGCTCGCACGGTCCACGTCGGCGAACACGATATGTGGATTCTTACCGCCCAGTTCGAGAGCCACCCGGGTGATGTGCGGGGCGGCCCGCGCGGCGATGGCCGCCCCAGTGGTGGCGCCACCGGTGAACGAGATCAGATCGACCTCGGGCGTACCGGTGAGCGCCGGCCCCACCACCGGACCCTCGCCCGGTACGAGGTTCACCACGCCCGGCGGCACCCCCGCCTGCTCCAGCACCCGGACCAACGCGATCGTGCTCAGCGGAGTGACCTCGCTCGGTTTGGCGACCACCGTGCAGCCGGCCGCCAGCGCGGGGGCGAGCTTCCACGACATCTGCAACAGGGGGTAGTTCCACGGCGCGATCAGCGCGCATACGCCCACCGGTTCGCGGACGATACGGCTGATCACCGCCGGGTCGCCGGTATCGACGACCCGGTCGCCGATGGTGCCGACAAGCTGCGCGTAGTACCGGAATACCGCGATGACATCGTCGATATCGATATGGCTCTCGCGCAGCGTCTTGCCGGTGTCCAGGGTCTCGATCCGGGCGATCGGGTCGCGATATTCGGCGAGAAGTTCGGCGGTGCGCAGCAGGAGCGCGGCCCGCGCCGCGACCGGAGCGCCCGGCCACTCACCGGTGGCGAACGCGGTACGGGCCGCGCCGACCGCACGCCGCGCATCCGCCGCACCGGCCTCGCCGACGGCGGCGATCACCGTGCCGTGCGCCGGGTCGCGGATCTCCCGGATCCCGCCGGCAGCCGGTTCGACCCATGCGCCGTCGATATACAGGTGGGGCGCGCGCAGCAGCGGCTCCTCGGCGAGGATCATCTCGATATCTCCCTCTCGTTCCGGTTCGCCGGTGGCGGCTGCCTCGGCCCGCGGCCCGGATTCTATGGGGCACCGGCCCGTCTCCGGCGGCGCGGTCGGTGCGGCACGAGGCGCTCCGACCGGGTGCGCGAGGGTGCTGAGCAGGGCCGGTGACCGGTTCGCCGAGTGGCTGCCCATTACGATCCCGGTGACCGAAACCCTGGTCGCGGCGGTCCCGCGCTGGTTTCATCCGAGTCGATCGTCGGATACGAGCGAAAGGCCCCGGATATGCCCGTCGACATTGTTGACACCGCGACCACCGTGCAGGTGAACAAGCTCGGTACCCATATCGGCGCGCGGATCGACGGGGTCCGGCTCGGTGGCGATCTGCCCCCGGCGACCGTCACCCGGATCCGCGCGGCGCTCGCCGAGCACAAGGTGATCTTCTTCCGCGGCCAGGACCATCTCACCGAGGACGGACAGTACGAGTTCGCGGAACTGCTCGGTACCCCGACGACGCCGCATCCGACCGTCCGATCGGCCGGGGTGAAGAGCCTGGCCATCGATTCGCGCCTCGGCCGCTCGAACAGCTGGCACACCGATGTCACCTTCGTCGACCGGGTACCGAAGGCATCCATTCTGCGCGCGGTCGTCCTGCCGAGTTACGGCGGCTCCACCACCTGGGCCTCTACCGTCGCCGCGTACAACTCGCTGCCCGAACCGCTGCGACTGCTGGCCGAGAACCTTCGCGCGCGGCATACGAACCTGTACGACTACGCCGCCACCGCCGAGGACAACCCCGACGAGGGCGCCACCGCCTATCGGCGCGAATTCGAGTCGAGCTATTTCGAGACCGAGCATCCGGTGGTGGAGGTGCATCCGGAGACCGGTGAACGGGCCCTGTTGCTCGGCGGATTCGTGAAGCAGTTCGTGGGTCTGTCCGGCACCGAATCGCAGGCGCTGTTCCGGCTGTTCCAGGACCGGATCACGCGGCTGGAGAACACCACCCGCTGGAACTGGTCGCTGGGCGATGTCGCCATCTGGGACAACCGCGCCACCCAGCACTACGCGATCGACGACTACGACGGCACCGAGCACCGCCGGCTGACCCGGATCACGCTGGCCGGCGGAATCCCGGTCGGGGTCGACGGTAGGCCGAGCACCGTCATCTCCGGCGACGCCGAATACTATTCTGCGGTCGACTCGCCGGCCCGCGCCGCGTAACCGCGCTCACCCGCCGGAACGGTTGTCGAATGCCACTACCGCACAACGGACCGGGGATCGACCGCGGAGCCCGCGCGATACCCGGCCCGTGGCCGTCGGTCGTCCCGGGGGACATCGACGGAACATATGCTCGCCGAATATCCGCACGCTCGGCCGCGCACCGCCGCAATTATTATGGATTCCCGGTGAGCGAAACCCTCGACAGCAATGCGCCGTATCGTATTGCCGCCGGTACCGGTCGCGGACGCGCACGAATGTGGCGGCGCAGTGCCGTATCCGCCGCGCGCCTTCCCGGGCCGACCGGGTGATATCGATTAATCTTTTACAGCTTGCGCGTCCGATGACTCCGCACGGACGGGCGCCGAACGATTTCCGGCCGACGATGGGAAGCCCGTGAATTTGTGGAGCTATATCCGAGGTCGGGGGGAGCTGCTGACATTCTTGACATACCAGCATGCCTCCCTGGCGTTCCAGACGGTTCTGGTCGGTACCGTCGTCGCGGTCCTCATCGCCGTCGCGGTCTACCGGCTGCCGCTGCTGTCGGCCCTGTCGCTGACCTCCAGCCGGGTCGCGCTGACGATACCGTCGCTGGCACTGCTGGCCTTGCTGCTGGTGCCTTTCGGACTCGGCGTCGTCCCGTCGTTCATCATGCTGGCGTTCTTCGCGGCCCTGCCGGTGATCGGCAACGCCATCGTCGGTTTGCGGTCGGTACCGGCCTCGGTCGTCGAATCCGCGCGGGGTATCGGCTTTTCGCGGCTGCGGATTCTGCTCACCGTGGAACTGCCCATCGCCTGGCCGGTGATCCTCACCGGGATCAGAGTGTCCACCCAGATGATCGTCGGTGTCGCGGCCATCGTCGCCTATGTACTCGGCCCGGGGCTCGGCTCGCTGATCTTCAACGGGCTGTCCCGGCTCGGCGGCGCCAACGCCCTCGAAATGGCGCTCACCGGAACAGTTCTCATTGTCATCATCGCGTTGGTCTTCGACGCGCTCCTCGTCCTGCTCGGACGCCTCACGATCGCGAAGGGACTGTCATGAGGCGATTCCTTCGCCTTCGCTGCGGCCTTCGCCGACGGTGTGGAACTGCTTCGGGGGAGGTTTCATGAGGCGATTCCTTCGCCTTCGCTACGGCCTTCGCCGACGGTGTGGAACTGCTTCGGGGGAGGTTTCATGAGGCGATTCCTTCGCCTTCGCTGGGGCCTTCGCCGACAAAGAGAAACCGCTTCGAGGGAGGTCCTATGAGGCGCTACTTTCGCCTTCGATCCGGTCTCTGCGGATCACGTCAACTCGCTTCGAAGGAGGCCCTATGACCGGCGATGTGACGAGCAGCGGCACGGCCACGGCGACGGCCGAGCGTACGGTTACCGGCGCATCGATCACCCTGGACTCGGTCGTCAAACGGTTCAAGGGTCAGCGCAAGCCCGCGGTCGAACGGCTGGACCTCGAGATTCCCGCCGGCGAGATCGTCGCCTTCGTGGGCCCTTCGGGCTGTGGGAAGACGACCACCCTCAAGATGATCAACCGGTTGATCGAACCCACCGAGGGCCGGATCTTCATCGACGGTCGCGATGTCACCCGTGAGGACGCGGACAAGCTGCGGCAGTCGATCGGCTACGTCATCCAGTCCGGCGGGTTGTTCCCGCACTGGTCGGTCGCCAAAAACGTGGGTGCCATCCCGCGTGTGCTCGGCTGGGACAAGAAGCGGATCGCCGAACGCACCGAATACCTGCTCGATCTGGTCGGCCTCGACCCCGCGACCTTCGCCGACCGGCTTCCCAAGGATATGTCGGGCGGCCAGCAGCAGCGCGTCGGTGTGGCCCGCGCGCTGGCGGCCGATCCACCGGTGCTGCTGATGGACGAGCCGTTCGGTGCGGTCGACCCGATCACCCGGGCGCGCCTGCAGGACAGTCTCATCGCGATCCAGCACGAACTCGGCAAGACCATCGTGATCGTCACCCACGATTTCGAAGAGGCCACCAAACTCGGTGACAAGGTGCTCATCCTCTCCGAGGGCGGGCATATCGAGCAGTACGCGAGCCCGGAGGCCATCCTCACCGATCCGGCCACCCCCTTCGTCGAGGAGTTCGTCGGCTCCGGTGCGAAATTGGCGTATCTGACTGTCTCCCGCGTCCGTGATGTCCCGTCCGACACGGTGGTCATCGCCCGGATCGGCGAATCCGCACCGGCGGTGATCGAACGCGCGAAAGCCGCCGGGCACAGCTGGGTGGTGGTCGTGGACGCCGCCGGTCGGCCGCGGTCCTGGCCGACTCTCACCGAACTGGCCACCAAACCCGAGATTTCCGATTTCCTCGACCGGCGGCTGCCGGTGGTCGCGCGGTCCTCGACGCTCAACGATGCCTTGGACGCGATGCTCGCGACCAGCCAGGGCGCCGCGCTGGTCACCGACGGCCGGGGCGCGGTGGTCGGCTCGCTGAGCATCGACTCGGTGACCGAGCTGATCCGGGACAAACTGGCCGAGGCCCGCGCCGACGAGCCGGACGCGTCCTATGTGACCTACGTCGACGGCACCGATGCGGCGCCGACCCCGGTGGTCGCCGCCGACGACGAACCCGGATCGGTCGAGCAGTCATGAGCCGGCTACGCCGTTTCCCGCTCGATGTGTGGTTCGAACCGCTCATCATCGCGGTGATCGGTATCGGCTACCTGCTGTGGTATCGCTCGACGACGTTCACCGCGACCGAGCAGGCCTCGCTGGCCTGGGAGAACCTGCGCAACACCATCGTCGCGCATATCGAACTCACCGTGGTGGCCACGGTGATCGTGGTGGTGATCGCCATTCCACTGGGTATCGCGCTGACCCGGCCCGGGCTGAAGCGGTTCGAGCCGATCGCGGTCAATATCGCCAATGTCGGTCAGGCCGCGCCCGCCGTCGGCCTGCTCGTCCTGTTCACGTTCTGGCTGGGCACCGGATTCCGCACGGCGATAGTCGGTCTCGTCGTCTACGCCGTCCTGCCGATTCTGCAGAACACCATCGTCGGGCTGCGGCAGGTGGATCAGCGCACCATCGAGGCCTCGCGGGGGATCGGCTACTCGGGCACCCGGACGCTGCTGCAGGTGGAACTGCCGCTGGCGGTGCCGGTGATCCTCAACGGTGTCCGCACCGCACTGGTCATCCTGGTCGGTACCGCCACACTGAGCACGTTCATCGGCGCCACCAGCCTCGGCACGCTGATCACCACCGGCGTCACGCTGTTCCTGCCGAAACTGCTCATCTCCGGCGCGATCCTGGTCGGGCTCCTGGCATTGACCATCGACTGGCTGGGCCGACTCGTCGAGCTGGCCGCGACCCCGCGAGGTGTGGCATGAGTCCGGCACCGGCACGACTGGCCACCACGGTTTCCGTTCTCCTCGCGGCGATCTCGCTGCTCGCGGGATGCGGCCTGGTGAGCTCGTCGGGTACTTTCCACGACGCACGCCTGCCGGACGGGCAGCTACCGCTGGACGGCGCGAAGCTGGTGGTGACCTCGAAGAGCTTCACCGAGGGTGTGCTGCTCGGCAAGATCACCGCGACCTATCTCGCCGCCGCCGGCGCGCAGGTCACCGATCTCACCGGGGCGCCGGGTTCGGCCTCCTCCCGGCAGGCCCAGCTCAACGGCGACGCCGATATCCTCTGGGAGTACACCGGCACCGGATGGGTCAACTATCACAACCAGACCGAGACCATCTCCGATCCCCAGGAACTGTGGCAGCGCGTCCACGATATCGAGAAGCGCGACTACGACCTGGAGTGGATGCCGCCGGCCAATTTCAACGACACCTACGCGTTCGGCGCGTCGACTCCCACCGCCGAACGATTGGGCGTGAAATCGCTGTCCGAGGTCGCGGCGCTTCCCGTCGGCGATCGGACCTTCTGCGTCGATGACGAATTCTTCAGTCGCTCCGACGGTTTCATTCCGATGCTGCAGAAGTACGGGATTCCCTACAACGATCCCAACGGCGTGCCGGCGGGCAATGTCACGCGGATGGACGCCGGGGTCGTCTATACGGCGACGGCGAAGAGCGCACCCTGCAATTTCGGCATGATCTACACCACCGATGGCCGGGTGAAGAACCTGAACCTGGTCGTGCTCGACGATGACCGGAAATTCTTCCTGCCCTACAGCGGCACAGCGGTCGTGCGCGGTGAGATCGTCGACCGTTACCCGCAGCTGGCACCGTTGCTCGCCACGATCTCCGAGCTGCTCACCGATGACCTGATGCAGGAGCTCAACGGCCGGGTCGATATCGACGGTGAGGATCCCGCCGATGTGGCCTACGACTGGCTGAAGAGCGAGAACCTCGTCGAGTAGACCGGATGCGTTGCCGGTCTTGTATGTTGGGCACCGGGGACCGCAGTGCCCGCCCGGCCGTATGCGAGCGGGTGCATCATCGGACCCTGAGCACCGCCCCGGGCGGAGAGCGGCTGTGGTCGCTTGCCGCCCACCGATCGGTTACGTGCGCGCCCACTCGCCGAAGGAGATCCGATGATCACCATCCTGGGAAGCGGTATCGCCGGAACCGCGCTGGCCGGCGCGCTGTCGCGGGCCGGGCGGCCGGTGACGGTCTACGAGCAGCGCAACGGCGGGGGTGGCGGAGCGTTCCTGATCCTCGACGGCCGGGGCCACCGCAGTCTCATCTCGCTGGGTGTGCCGGAGGAAGAACTGCACGCGGCTTCGTACCCGCTGAGCGAACTGCGGTACACCCCCGACGACGGCGTGATGCGGCGGCGGCCCGGTGAAGGGCACCGGTTCTGGTTGCGCGGTGATCTGATCGCGGTGCTGAAACGGTTCGCGGTGCGCGCGGGCGCCGAGATCAGTTACGGCAGCCCGGTCGCCGAGGTCGCGGTCGACGCCACGACCGGGCACACCACCCTGCGTATCGGCGACCGCACGGTCACCGCGCGGGATCTGGTGATCGGTGCCGACGGTATCGACTCGGTGGCGCGCGCGGGCACCGAACCCGGCCGGACCCCGGAGTACGCGGGAGATGTGGTGGTCTACGGAATGACCGCGACCCCTGTCGAATGCCCCACCGACCCGTTCGTCCTGCACTTCGACGCCGAGTCGGCCTCCGGCACCCGCGCGGCGGCCACCTTCGGCCATATCTGGCGGCCCGGCGCCGATTCGGCGCTGTGGTTCCTGCGCATCGAACGGGAACCGCTGCCGGTCTCCGAGACCGGGATCGTGCCGGTGCGGAGCTGGGCCGCCGCGGTGGTGGAGGCGGCACCCCGCTCCGTGCGGGAACTGGCCGCGGCACTGGTGGCGACCACCGAACAGGTCCATGTTTCCAATGCGCGCAATGTCGTTTTCGCGACCGCGGCGGCGCCGGCGGCCCCGGTGATCCTGGTCGGCGACGCGGATCACGCCATCACGCCTGCGGCGGGGGTGGGCGCGCGAGAAGGTATCGAGGACATCGAAGCGGTGCACCACGCGATCGTCGGCGGTGGCTCTCCGGCCGAGGCCATGGTCGCCCGCCGCCGCGCGATCGCCGAGGAGCGTGACCGGGTGGCCCGCAGAATGCGCGGGTGATCGATGCCGATCCCGAGCGGGTGCCGCGCCGCCGGCCACTACGGCACCGTGGATCATCGGCTCGGCGCACGATGCCCGGGCGTGGTCGAGAGGCTTCTCACCTCCGGTGTCCGGTCCCGGAGATGAACGGCTGTCAGCGCGCTCACCACTGTCGAGCGCACCGGTAGCAGCGCGGTGCGGGTGTCGGCCCGGGCGATCCGGACGATGGACGGGTCGGCGGTGACCAGGACGATCTCGATGCCTGCACGCCGGTACTCCTGCGCCTCGTCGGACAGCGCCGCGAGGCTGCGCACCGACAGGAAATCGAGTCGGGTGGCGTCGACGACGAGCGCGCCCCGGGGCCCGGCGACCGTATCCGCGGCGGCACGCACCTGCTGCCGCCACAGCGCCAGCGTAAAGGCATCCGCCTGCCCACGTACTGTCAGCAGGACTATCTCGCCACGGCGGCGGATCCGGAAACTCAGCTGATCACGGGGCGACCGCCACGGCGCGGAGGCGAAAGGCGGTGGGCGACGGGCATGGGAACGGTTCATACTGCACTCGAATCGCTCGAGACGCGTTGCGCATCCTGGTAGGAGTGGCCCTGTGCTTTCAACGCCGACTCGGGAACCCCCGTTCGGAGCCTAGACGTCCCGGCCGGTAACGGCGTGGTCCGCGCCGAACCCTTCGTTTCGTGGACCAATCCGCGGTGCGATACCGTCCGTGCTCTCGGTGGGCGCGCCCGCACACCGGTCCGGAGTCCGCCACCACGGATCCGGTCCGGAAGCGAAGCCGGTGTTTTCGTTTTCCGGCTGTGCCTGCGAGCCGCCTGTGGCGCCTGTCATAGATATCGGCGGATCGGCCACATCGCGGCCTCCCGGACGCGCTGCGCGAGCGATCGGCGCTGCCAGCGTTTTTCCTCGATCGGTTCGCTGACGGTCGCGTCGGCGTCGAAATGCTCGTCGAGCGTCGCGGTGAACTGTTCGTCCAAGACCACGAGCATGATCTCCTCGTCGTGGTCCAGAGAGCGCCGGTTGAAATTCGTGGATCCCACCAGGGCCGCGATCCCGTCCACCGTGATGACCTTGGCGTGCATCATCGTCGGCTGGTATTGCAGGATTTTCACCCCGCAGGCGAGCAGGTCGCCGTAGAAATGCTGACCGGCCAGCTGGCATACGCGTTTATCGGTGTGCGGGCCGGGCAGCAGGATCTCGACTTCCACCCCCCGTCGCGCGGCGGCGCAGAGCAGTTCGATGAAGTAGGCGTCCGGCGAGAAGTAGGCCGTGGCCAGCCGTAACCGTTGTTCGGCCGATTCGATGGCCACCCGTAGCAGGGTCTGCATATCCTGCCAGCCGAGGCTCGCCGACCCGCGAACCACCTGGACGATCGCCGAACCGTGATGCTGCTGCGGTGCGAAGCGGTCCCGCTCGTCGAAGAGCGCATCGTGGCATTCCGCCCAGTTCTGCGCGAAGGCGGCTGCGACGCCGTCCACCGCCGGCCCCTCGATCCGCACATGGGTATCGCGCCACTCGTGCTCGTTGCGCGCGTCGCCGCACCATTCCTCGGCAATGCCCACCCCGCCGGTGAACGCGGTCTGTTCATCGACGACCAGCACTTTGCGGTGACACCGGTGATTCTGCTTGAGCGGAGACAGGGACATCGGTTTCCGGAACCAGGCGACCTGGACACCCGCGCGTTCCATGAGCGTCAGCAGGTCTTTCTCGATCGACCGGCTGCCGAAACCGTCCAGCAGCAGCCGCACCCGGAGGCCGGCCTCGGCGCGCTCGGCGAGCGCGTAGGCGAACTGCCGAGCGATATCGCCCTGCCAGTACACGAAGGTCATCATGTCGACGGTGTGCTCGGCGTCACGGATGGCATCCAGCATCGCCGGGAAGATTTCGTCGCCGTTGCGGAGCGCGACCAGCGCGTTCCCCTCGGTGGCGGCGACCCCGAGAAGTCGTTCCAGTCGCCTGCGCATCCGGACCGCCGCGGTGGGAGACTCCTCGAATCGAGGCGCCGACTCGGCGGGCTCGCGTAGGTCTCGGGTACTGGTCACGATAACTCCTCTGCCTGCACACCGAGCGCCACACCGGCATGGGCGCTTCCTCGGTGTGCTCCGACCTTAACCGGTGGTGCCGCCTCCGCTACGCGGTGCCCTGAGGTGATCACAGGTGCGCGGTCCACCTAGCGGGCGATACCCGATCACTTCGGCAACGTATCGCCGCCGACGGAGATCACACCGGTGCGAGCCGAGTGGGTGCCCGGCCGTGGGTGCTCCCGGACCGATACGGTCAGGGGCCGAGCCGAGAGCTGAACCGTCCACCCGGTAGTAGTGAGAGCGTGGTTTATATCGATCTTCCGCTCACCGAGGACATGCGGGCCGCGGTCGCCGCGTCCTGGGGATACGAAGGCGACAGCGAACGACTCCACGGCGGTGAGGAATCGGCCGCATACCGTGTGGGTGAGGTGGTCGTGCGGATCGGATCGCCGCGGCGTGACCCGCAGGAGATGGAGTGGTGCCACGGGATCGCCGCCGCCGCGCGCGCCGTACCGGAGGTCGTGGCGCCGCTGCCCCGCGCGGACGGATCGACGGTGGAGATGGTGGCCGGGCACCCGGTCACCGTGTGGCCGCTGGTCGACGGCCGATGGGCCGATAGCACGGACCGGGTCCAGTTCACCGAGGCGGCCGGTCTGCTGGCCCGGGTCCATCGTGCCCTCGCCGAGCACCGGCCACCGCCGCGGCCCCGGCCCTCGTTTCTCGAGGTCGGTCTGGCCGGCACACCCTCGGCCGAGCTACCGGACCCGGACCTCGACCGCTGGCTGGCCGCCTTCACCGCGACGGCGCGTGCGCAGCCCCTGCACGGCGACTACTACGAAGGCAATCTGCTGTCGCGCGACGGCCATGTGGTGGCCTTGATCGATTGGGACGAGGCCGCGATCGGCCCGCCGGAACTCGAACTGGCCTCGGCCGCGCTCGAGTTCGCCGACGAGTTCGGCCGTGACCTGTCCGGCGCCCGGGCGTTCGTCGATACCTATGTCGCCGCGGGTGGTACCGCGGGAGAACTCGACGACATCGCGCTTGCCCAGCTCATGCGCCACCGGTTGCGCCGGGAAGCGGTCTACTTCGGCATCGCCGTCGCCCGCGGGGTGCGGCATGACGAGGACGATCTCGAATACCACCGGCAACGGCTGGCGGCCTTCCATCGGCTCCGGCCGGCTCCGGGACGCCGGCCGCCCGGCCGGTAGGACTCGCAGGTGAGTGGACGGCCTGCGCCGGCCATGTCGTCACCGGCGCGTTTCGAACCCGGCGAATCATCAGCAATTGCCGGGTGGCGTCATATCATGCCTGCATGACATCCAGCGATACGCAGTACGAGGGGCCGTTGCATCGACTGGCCCGCAGCGCGTGGCAGGCGATGTTGGTCATCGGCCTGGTGTCGGTGGTCGTCGGTGTGATGGTGCTGGTCTGGCCCGGTCCGACGATTGTGGTCCTGGCCGTTCTGTTCGGTATCTACCTGCTGGTTTCGGGCGTCTTCCAATTGGTCGCGGCGTTCGGCGGTCATGTGTCGGGCGGCTGGCGGGCCATGTTGATCGTCAGCGCGGTGCTGTCGTTCATCCTGGGTTTCTTCGCGCTACGCCATCTCGGCGATGCGATCCTGCTGATGGCCCTGTGGATCGGTATCGGCTGGATGTTCCGCGGCGTCACGGTGCTGGTCGCCGCTGCCGACGCGCCCTCGGGCGCCTCCGGGCGCGGTTGGAACGTCTTCTTCGGCATCGTGCTGCTGATCGGCGGCGGGATGTTGATCATCTGGCCGTTCAACTCCGTCGCGGTCCTGACCCTGGTGGCCGGTTGGTGGTTGATCTTCATGGGCATCGTGGAGGTCATCGGCGCGTTTCAGGTGCGTGGCCGGGCGAAGACCACCCCGAATGCCCTCTGATCTCACACCGCGGCAATCATTCGGCAATCGCCGCGGGTTTCCGCTGCGTACCGAGGCAGACCTTGTCGACACGGCGGAATGGTTCAGAATTGCGGCTGGTCCGTAGTGGCGCTCACGGCCTTGCGGATCCGCGCTTCGGCGTGGGACGGGTCGGTGGTGGGGTTGACCACCAACAAGCGAAGGCGCCGATCGTGCGGGCCGTAGACGTACATCACGTCGGTCGGTTGGTCCGGGAGCGGTCCGGTGACCTCGATCCCGTCGGGAGGGTCGATGCGACGTTGGGACCGGCTCAGCGAATTCCAGTCGAAGGTGATGCGTGTGGTCGTGCCCAGTCGCGTGGTGAGCGCGGTGACCAGGCTGTGTAGTTCGGTGGTGAGGTTACCGGTTCGGGGCCACCAGGCGCCGTCGACACCGGTGGATTCATCGCCACGGTCGCGCAGCAACAGCCGCGGCGTGCGCGTCGGCGTATCGAAGGGTTGTCCGCCATCGGCTGTGGCCCGGAAGAGTCCCAGACCACGGTCGGCGGCGGCGCCGCTGCCCTGCGGCGGGTGCTGTGTCATGTCGGTCCACCCGCGGCCGCGGTCCCTGCGAAGGCGATGGGTCGATCGTGCTGGTCTGCCTTCCCGCGGTTACCTCCTTCGTCGTCCCAGCGGGACAACGCGTCCTCGTTCCGGTCGCGACCGAGGCTGTGCCGGGTGTCGGCCGCCACGAGTTCGTCGGCAGTGAGTTCATTGCCCGGGCGAGACGCGGCGGACAGCAGCGCCTGAGCGGTAGCGGTGGCGGTGGCCGCAGGAATCACCAGCAGCACGAGGCGTGTGCGGTCCAGGTCCAGGACACAGAGTGTGTGGGCGGGCAGATGCCGGTATCCGTCCAGGCGAACCGAACGCTCGCCGATCACCATGCGCTTCGGGGCCGGCCGCCAGGTGCCCAGGTCGTACATGATGCGGTCGACGCTGACTGCCCGACCGGCCAGTAGCTTCTCCAGATCTGTCATTTCGGCGGCCAAATCGGTCGAGTGGGGCCACCAGGCCCCGCCGACCACCCCGGGGTGGGGTGCTCGTGGTGTCGGTAACCGGTGTGACGCCGACGGTCGGCTGCGGAGGGAAAAGCGTGGAGAGCGGTCCAGCAGGATCGGCTCGTGTTGTAGCGTCATCGCGACGCTCCTCCGGGCCCGCGTAGCGAGCCCTCTCTATTTGCCGGGCGACGACGAAACCACGGGTGGTTCCATACGAATAGCCTTCCGGCATTTTCACTCTACCCGCCGGGCACACCGGATCACCGTGCACACCTATACACAGTGACCTGCGCTCTTGGAGTGCCGACGACCGAGAGGTCATTGTCGGTGTCGGCGGTGTTGTTGTTGTCGTCGGTGCCGCTGTTCACGGTGGGTCAGGAAGACACTCGGGAAGCGGATCGGCACACCGACCGTCGTCGCCGAGCGGTTATTTCGATGCGGCCTGGTGGTCACGATCGAGCAACCTTGCTACCGAACTGCGCGAGCTGATTTGTGAACTCCGGCAGCCGGCCGGGCCGATAGGGCGCGTCGTCTACGACCCGGGCACCTGGTCACCGGCCGATCGGCATCTGATCATCGACCGCACCACCCGACTGGACCCGTATCCGTTCGCATTGTTCGGCACCATGTACCTGTGCGGCACCGACGGCACGGTGATCGTGCGGCGAACCAATTCCGGTCATGAACCACGAACTCTGATCACCGGCCGGGTGCTCGGCGCCCGGGCAGCAGCAGCGCGGGGATCAGGGCCAGTGCGATCATGGCCGGGGCGATGAGGTAGGTGTGCTGGAAGGCTTCCGCCAAGGCGGGAGTGAGCGCGGCCCGCTGTGCCGGGTCCATACCGTGCACGGCCTGCAGCCCGCCGTCCGCCGGCAGTAACGCGGCCAGGGTCACCGAGGTCGCCGCGGTGCCGAGCGCGAGCGCGGTGGTGCTGATCATGTTCAGCACCGTCGATCCCGCGGGTTGCTGGTCCCGGTGCAATGGCCGGGTCGCGGTCGTCAGCACCGGCATCACGGTGCCGCCACCGCCCGCGCCCATCAGCAGCATGGTGGCGGCGAGAGCCCAGTACGGCGCGTCCGCGTCGAGCTGGATCACGAACAGCACGAAACCAATGAGCGCCACCGTGATCGAGCCCGGCAGGTAGCGACCGGGCGGAATCCGATCGATCAACCTGCCCGCCACCTGCATGGTCGCGCCCGACGCCAGCGCGAACGGAATAGCGAGCGCGCCGGCGACCAGGGCCGATTCGCCGCGCACCACCTGGAAGTACAGGGGCAGTAGCAGCATCGACCCGAAGTAGCCACTCGCGAACAGCGCCAGTAGCGCGGCCGACGTGCCGGTGATCCGATTGCCGAGCACCCGCAGATCCAGCAGCGGCACCGGGGTGGTCAGCGAGCGGCGCACGAACGCGGCCACCAGGCCGCCGCCCAATAGGATGGGCACCCATACCGCCGGTGTGGCGAAACCGGCGTGCTCACCCGCGGCGGTCACTCCGTAGATCAGCAGCGCCAGCCCCGGCGACATCAGCAGCAGGCCGACGATATCCAGCACGCGCGGCGGCTCCGGCGCATCGCCGGGCAGCATTTTCGCCGCCAGGAGCAGAACCAGTGCGCCCAGTGGCAAATTGATGAAGAACATCCACCGCCACGACACCTCGTCGATGAGGTAGCCACCGATCACCGGGCCCAGCAGCGGGCCGACCAGCACGGCCAATCCCAGCGTGCTCATCGCGCGGCCCAGCCGCTCCGGCCCGGCCGCGCGCAACAGGATCGTCATCGCCACCGGCATCAGCAACCCGCCGCTCGCGCCCTGCACGACACGGAACGCGATCAGAGTCTCGATATTCCAGGCCAGCCCCGCCAGCACCGAGCCGCCCGCGAACACGGCGACCGCGGCCAGATACAGCCGCTTCGCCCCGAAACGACCGACCAGCCACGCCGAGGCCGGCATCACCGCGCCGAGCGCGAGCGAATACCCGGTGGCCACCCACTGGATCGTGCTCAGACCGGCGTGGAACTGCACGGACAGTTTGTTGATGGCGACGTTGACGATGGTCTGATCGAGCGTCGCCATGATCGCTCCGACCACGAGAACGAGCGCGATGGTCAGTGGATTACGGGCGTCGGCCGGTGGTGCCGGCGTCGTCTCGGTGGTGATCATGGCCCTGGCTTTCGGTGCGGGTGGGATGGCGAACCGGTATCGCCTGGTCGGGAGACCCTGCGGAAAGCCTGTTACCTCGAGCAATATTGAGGTCAATGGGGTGTGAGAATGGCGACAGCCGAAAGAGGCGAGTGCCCGTGGCGCAGTTCGGGCCCGGATTTCTGTCTGCGGGTTCCGGTTCGGAATTGCTGCCGGGGGTCGGTTCAGCGGTGCTCGACGCGACCGAGGAATTCTGCGGCCACGCGCACGAATTCGGCCGGCTGGTCATAGGTGACGATATGACCGGCTCCGGGTATCGTGATCAGCTCTCCGCCGGGTGCTGTCGTTGCGGCGGCGGCGAGTTCGGTATGGCCGACCAGTGTGTCGTGTTCGCCGCGGATCCAGAGGCTGGGCACCTCGAGCCCGGGCAGTTCGGTGAGGTAGTTCAGCCGCATGCTCCAGGGTCCGTACGCGTCGACCATCCAATCGTCGAGCGCCGGTTCACCGTACTCGGCCTTGGCGTGCGCTTCGGATCGGACGAGGTCGAGGATCCTGTCGAAGCCGGGGGTATCGACTCCGGCGGTGAGGCTGCCGATCATCGACTTCCGGAGTGTTTTCGGGCTGCGGGCAAGGTATTTGCTAGTGAGTTCCAGGAGTCCCGGTGTATTGATCATCGCCCAGGTGCTGAACTGGGCGCGCCGTTTCGCGCCGATACCACCCGGTCCGATCGCGAGTAATGCCGAGACTCGTTCGGGGTGGCGCAGGGCGTATCCGATACCGAGTCCGCCCCCGAGAGACAATCCGATGAGCGCTGTTCGGGGGAGTGCCAGTTGTTCGAGCAGGTCGTCGAAGAAGTCGTCGAAGAACCTGCGGTCCAGGCGGCCGTGCCATGGTCTGCTGGCCCCGTGCCGGGGCAGGTCGATCGCATGAACCTGGTATCTCGTCGCCAGGCGGTGCGCGACATCGCGCCAGACGCCTTCGGCGGTGTCGAGCATGCCGCCGTGCAGGAGCAGCACGGGAGTTCCGTGGTCGCCGGATCGGTAGTGGCGGACCGGGCCGCCGCGAACGACGAGGTCGGTATGAGAGGCGAAAGCGGTGAGGGTCATAGGGAGTCCCCCGGCCGAGCGAGTTGATCCGACAGTTGATCGAGCAAGGTGAGCTGGGCGCGGCGGGCGGCCGCGGCGTCCACCGGCCCGGGGCCGGCCAGTCCGCGACCCGTCAGATCCGCGAACAGTGTGACGACATCGCCGAACTCCGCCGGGCTCCCCGCGCCGAGAATGCCCGGGGCGTTGATCAGGCCCACGGTGAAGAAGCCGAGCATCCGGGTGATGGTCTCGCTCGGCACGGTGTCCACGACCACTCCGGCACGTTGCAGTCGTTCGATGTAATCGGCGAGCCAGCCGAAACGCATCGCGTAACGCTGGTCGGTGACCCCGCGGACGTGTTCGCCCAGGACCGCGTCATCGCCCAGATACAGCGCGCGCATGAGCGGTTCGGACAGCAGTGCCGCCACGCCGAACCGGTACACGGCGGGTAGATCGACCACGCCGTCGGCGTCGAGCACCTGCTGGTGAACCCGCGCGGTCATCCGGCGCATGCTGCGGCCGAGGACGGCGTCCAGGATGGCCGCTTTGTCGGCGAACTCGCGGTAGACGGCGCCTTTGCCGATACCGGCGCGTTCGGCGATATCCGCGACCGTGGTGTGCGGCCAGCCGGTTTCGAGGATCAGATCGGCGGCCGCGGTCAGGATCCTGCCGCGCCGGTCGGGGACGAGGGGGCGGGGCATAAGGCTCCAGTCGTTGTAGTGACCAAAATATGAATATTAGTCACTACGATAACAGCTGGATGTGCGCATCGAGATGCGGACTGTTCGGGGTTGAAATAGCCGACGGGGTGCTGCTCGATTCGAATCGGATGGTCGGGGATGACCGTCAAGCGGTGTCGAGGCACGTCCGATCACTCCTGCGAGCGATCTCAGGGCGGTAGCCTATGTGTGCCAGGTGGCGGGGAATTCGATGAATACAGCGACGAGAGCGATGTCTGAGGCCGAGCGCGAGAGGGGGCGCCGATGGTGACGACAGCGGAACCGGCGCCTTCGCGTATCCGGCGAGGGTGGGCAGATCGCCGTGCCCGGGTTCTGTCAGGCGGCCAACCCACGCAGCGCGAGTTCGACCTGGTGCTCGATCGTGCTCGGCTCCGGGACGATCTGTGCGATACGGATGAGGCCGAGCAACTGGTAGGCGATATCGTCTGCCGTGACATCGGGGGCAAGTGTCCGGTCGATGGCGGATCGGTCCACGGCGTCGCGGCCGACGGATCTCAGATGGTCGAGGCAGCGCTCGAGATCCGCGTCGGCGGGGGACCCGCCGGCCAGTAGGTCGATCATGGCCTGGTTGGCGCGGAGCCGAGCCAGTGCGCCGGTGAAGAATTCGCGTAATCCGTCGATCGCCGAAGCCCCGTCGCGGAGCCGGGCTACGGCGAGGTCGGCCAGATCGGTCCCGGTGATGGCCTGCACGAGGTCTTCCCGGGTGGGGAAATGCCGGTACAGCGTGCCGATGCCGACTCCCGCCGCGGCCGCGACAGTACGCATGTCGACGGAGAGGCCGTGTTGACGGAACGCGTCCTCGGCCGCGGTGAGAATCCTTTCCCTGTTCGCCACAGCGTCACGTCGCTGTTTCCGGCCTTCTGTCATATCGCCATCCTAGCAATGTGGAACATGCGTTCCGGTTGATGTAGCCTGTTCCGGAACACGGGTTCCGGTAAGAGTGGGAGTGGCATGCGGACGATCGTGATCACGGGAGGTACGGACGGGATGGGCGCGGCCCTGGCGCGCCACTATCTCGCCGCCGGGCATCGAGTTGTGGTGATCGGGCGCAGCAGTGCCAAGTTCGCCGCGCTGGTGGCGCGCCGGCACCCGGCCGCGCCGGACCGGGCCGAGTTCATCGCGGCCGATCTCTCCCTCGTCGCGGACAACCGCCGCGTGGTCGAGCATCTGCGGGAGAACTACAAACGAATCGACGCGCTGGTGCTCGCCGCGTCGTTCATCCGGCAGCGCCGGCACATGACACCCGAAGGGCACGAGGCGTCCTGGTCGCTGTTCTTCCTCGGCAAGTACCTGTTCGTGACGCGACTCGCCGGCCTCCTGCGTGCCAGCGACAGCCCGGTCGTCGTGAACTTCGCCGTCCCGGGCACCCGCCCGGACGCCATCGACTTAGACGACCTCGAGATGCTGGACGGGTTCACCTTCAAACGCTCCAACGCCCAGCAGCGCCGAGCCAACGAACTGCTGGGAATCCTCGCCACCGAGCAGAACCCTGACCTCGGCTACATCACCTGGGGGCCGGACCGGCTGGTCCGCTCCAGCTTCGCCGGCGAGGTGGGGCTGGGCATGAAGGCCGCCGCCGCGGTTCTGGCGCCTCTGCTCGGCCGAAGCCCCGACGACGCGGTCCGGCCGATCGTCGACATCATCGACACCCCGACCCCGGGCCGCGCCTCCTACCGCGGTGCCGCGGCGCGCCCGCTCACCGCCGGGACCCATGACGAGGAGGACGCGGTACGCCTCGCCTCGGCCGTCGAGAAGATCCTTTGACCCGAATCGGTGCCGGCCGAACGGCCCTCGCCCCCTGTACGCCCGCGGTACCCCCTGGTCGGCCTGTCCGATGCGGCTACCGACTGCTTCGAAGTACTGCCTTGCGGAGTACTGCCCGGATGTGACCCGGGTCGGCTTCGCGGTCGTCGAGGAGGATGGCAGTGCACAGGCCGTCGGACAAGGCCACGAAGGCCTCGATCGTATCGGTGTCGTCGGTTTGTGTTCGGGCGAGTTCGGCGACGCTGTCGCGCCAGTGGCGCGCGATCGGCCGTAGGGCGGGCCGGCGGGCGGCGAGGGTCGACAGTTCGCGTTCGGCGAGTGCTCGCTCACGTCCGGGTCCGCCGGATTCGGCGATGAGCTCCGCCAGGCCGGTGAGTGGGTCGTCCGCGGTATCGATGAGGTGACGGATGCGGCGGGTGTATTCGTCTGTAACGCTGGTCAGGGCGGCTATCAGCAGATCGTCCAGGGTGGCGAAGTAGTAGAGCGTGAGGCTGGTGGTGATTCCGGCTTCCTTGGCGACGGTGCGGTGGGAGACGCCGGTCGCACCGTCGCGGCGGACGATTTCGAGCGTTGCCTCGATGATCTGGGCGCGCCGAAGCCGGCCACGCAGTGTGCGTCCATCGACCGTTTCGTGCCCACCGTCGTGTGCGGCCGTCATTGTTTCATCCGTCATCGATTGCTCCCGGGTGTCGAGGCTATCGGCTCTGCTGCACGGCCGGCCTCGTCGGGGGCCCGGATATGCCGGAGCATCACGAAGCAGGCCGAGGAAGCGACGGCGATGGCGATGCCCGCGACGAGGGCGGCCGTGTTGAGACCGGCGGTGAACACGCTTCGCGCATGGTCGAAAGCGTCGGCCGGGATCCGGTCCGCGACCGATGAGGCGCCGGAGAGGCTGTCGCCGTAGGTCTCGGCCACGGATGCCGATAGCCCGGAGGGTGTTTCGACGTTGCGCCGGTAGATGGCGGTGGTGAGGCTGCCCAGGAGTGCGACGCCTGCGGCGATCCCGAACTCCTGAACGGTTTCGGACAGTGCCGCCGCCGAACCGGACCTGTCCGGTGGCGCGGCACCCATGACGATGTCGGTCCCCAGTGCGGCGATAACCCCGAGTCCCAGGTAGACGAGTGCGAATCCGGCGACGACGGCCGGCCTGCTGTCCGTCCCGGCCGAGGCCAGCAGCCCGTATCCGGCCAGCGACAGCGCCAGGGTGCCCGCCATGATGACGCCGGGCGGGACGCGGCCGGCCAACAGCGGGGCGCCGATCGCGCCGATGAGCATGGCCAGTGCGGGCGGGCCCATCCACAAGCCGGTGGCGGTCGGTGACAGGCCGGTGACGAGCTGCAGGTATTGGGTCACCAGGAACATCACGCCACCGAACCCGGCCAAACCGATCAGCAACACCGAGAGCGCCGCGGAGAAGGCCGGGTTCGTGAACAGCTTCATATCGAGCAGCGGCTCCACGAGGCGCAGCTGACGACGGACGAACGCGACTGTAGCGCCACCACCGAGGAGGACGGCGGCCACGGCCTGGAAATCGAATCCGTGGGCGGCAGCATGTTTGATCGCATAGATGATCGGCAGCATCGCCCCCAAGGACAAACCGACGCTGAGCGCGTCGAGCCCGCCGGTGCGCGTCCGGTACTCCGGTAGCAGTAACGGTGCGCCGGCCAGAACCAGTAATGCGACCGGTACCGCGATGAGGAAGACCGCACCCCACCAGAAGGTGGCGACCAAGATCCCGCCGACGACCGGACCCGCGGCCATCCCCGCAGCGAACATTGTGGCCCACACCCCGATGGCCAGCGCGCGTTGCCGGGCGTCGGTGAACATGGTGCTGATCAGGGACAGGGTCGAGGGCATCAGCGTAGCTCCGGCGACGCCGAGAAGTGCGCGTGCCACGATCAGCCACAGGGTGCCGGGAGCGAACGCTGCGAAGACGGAGGCTGCGGCGAATGCCGCCGCTCCGATCATCAGCAACCGGCGCCGTCCGATCCGATCGCCCACAGTCCCCATCGTGACCATGAATCCAGCGATGAAGAAGCCGTAGGCGTCCATGATCCACAGCATCTCGGTCGCGCTCGGGTCCAGGTCCACGGCCAGACTCGGCACGACCAGGTAGAGCGCGGTCACATCCAGCCCCAACAGCATGGTCGGCAAGGCCAGCACCGCAAGGCCACCCCATTCGCGCCATCCGGCCGGTTGTCCCGTGCGCATCCCGCCTCCTCGATCTAGTTGAACACTCGTACTATTTGTACCATCGTTCAACTATTGGAGGAAGAGAGACCGGAGCTGTCCCCGGGGGAACGCTCCTTCCGGCGCGGCGTGGCTGCCGGATTCGGTGGGGTGTCGCGGCTTGAACCTGACGTAAGGTCAGGTTCTACCGTCGGCGACACCGGCGCACGGTGCGCCTATGGAAGTGGGATCACACGGATGGACCAGCACGGAACCGAGCGCGTATGGAAGGTCGGTGAACTCGCGGCCGAGGCCGGACTGACGGTGCGGACGCTGCATCACTACGACCGCATCGGGTTGGTACAGCCTGCGGGGCGGACAAGCACCGGCCACCGGCTCTACACCGCCGGCGACGTCGAGCGTCTTTACCAGGTACTGGCCCTTCGTCAGCTGGGCCTGGGGCTGGACCAGATCACGGACCTGCTCGCGGGCACTGTGGCGATGACGCAGGTGCTGTCTGCTCATCGCGACTTTCTGGCTGCGCAACTGGCCGCGACCCAGGAACTTCACGCCCTGGTCGCGGCACTGGCCGCTACGGCGGAGAACAGGCCGGACGCATCCGCGGATCGCTTCCTGGAAGTGATCAGGAGGACCGTGATGGTCGACGACACCTTCAAGGAATATTTCACCGAGGGGCAGTTGACGCAGCTCGCGCAGCGTCGGGAGGATCTCGGTGAACAGCACATCCGGAAAGTCGAAGCGGAATGGGCCGAGCTCATCCCGAAGGTCGACGCGGCGATCGCCGCCGGTATGGACCCGACCGCACCCGAGGCGCAGCAGATGGCGGCGCTGTGGATGGAACTCTTGGAAGGGTTCCACGGTGGCGACCCGGGCTTGCGCGACAGCCTGTACCGGATGCAGGCCGGCGAATCCGATCGGATCGAGAGCGAGTTCTGCGGGCCGTCACCGGCCCAGATCGAGTTCATCACGGCCGCGAACGCCGCACGCGGGTAGCGGGTTCGGGAAGGGCCGGCGTAGCCGAGTCGAGGGTGGCACCGCTATCCGGTGCCACCCTCGACACAGATTCAGCTCGTCGTGGCGGCACAGCAGGCTGTTCCGACGGGCTCCCAGTCCCATTGCCTTTCCGGGCCCCATTGAACAACCAGCGTGACAGTATCGATCAACGCCTCACGTCGCGGCATCACCACCCCCAGAGCCGAAATCAGCGGGCCCGCCGGTTGGTCGGCGGTGCTGTACGCGACGGTGACGTGCGGAATCCACGACGAAGGGGTGCGATCCCTCGCTACTGCGGGTCCGATGATCGTCCGGGTGGCGGACCGTACCGCCTCGAGGATGGGGGTCAGTGCTTTCGCGGGTTCCACGCGGAGCGAAATGGCTTCGGCGTGGTAGATGACTTTCTCGATGAATACCGGAATGGGCGGGATCTCGCGCAGTCGAGCTCGTGCAGCCGACACCATCGCGGACATCTGTTCGCGAGTGATGGCCTCTGTCGGCCCGGCCATGAGCGTGGTTATATGAAGCCACTCGCTCGGCGTCATATGCAGTCCGGGAAAAGAACGCAAAGCTGTTTGCGCCTCGATGGCAGCGTCGCACACCTGCGGGTATCGCCTCATCAGCAGGTGCCAGGAGACGATCCCGTGGCCCGGTGGGGGTTCGGCGCGATTCGCCCATCGGTTTTCCATTTCGGGAGCTCCTAGCCCCTGCTCTGCGCCAAAGCTGTCCGCACGGCGACCAGCGGGCTGGTTGCCGTGCTGGCCGCGTCGATGGGGTTGTCTTCGGCGTCGCGGATCTTCCAGCCGCCGAGCGTGATCACCGGGGTGTTTCCGCGATGATTGGCAAGTGCGAGTTCGGACAGTGTTCCCCAGGAACCGCCTACGACGATGACCGCGTCGGCGGACCGGACCAGGATGGCGTTACGCGCCTCTCCCATGTTCGTGTAGAGGACAGCCGAAAGGCCCTCGCAGATCCCGGCCGGGTCGGCATCGGGGCGGATGCCGATGACCAAACCGTTTTCGGCGGATGCTCCTTCCGCTACTGCGGCCATGACCCCGCGACCGCCACCGCACAGCACGGTGGCTCCGGCTCGGGCCAGCAGTCTGCCGACTTCGCGAGCATTGGCGGCGTCGGTGTCGGTGCAATTGCTGGGCCCGCAGACGGCGACCTGGATCGGTGGCATCCTCGACTCCTGGGTAGTGGCGACGGCTGAGCGACTCGGCTTTCGTAGTCTCGGCGAACGGGTCTTCGAGGCACATGGCTGCGCGTTCTCGGTGCGGCCGATACGGGGATTGTGGGACCGGCCGGCGGTGTACTTACGGCGAGGAACACCGATCAGTGGAGTTCCTCGACCAGTCCGATGATGATGCCCTCGGGGCCGCGGACGTAGCAGTAGCGGTAGATGTCTTCGTATCGGGCTACCGTGCCCACGAGTTCGGCGCCGTGGCCGCGCAGCCGGTCGAGGACGTCCTCGACATCGTCGACGACGAACGTCAGGCGCGGGATGCCCGGGGTGGTCACCGCCGCGCGCGGCGCAGTATCGGTGGTGACCGGCGAGCGGAACGTCGAGAGCTCGACCCGGCTGTGGCCGTCCGGAGTCCGGACGACGGCGATGTCTGCCCGGACACCGTCCAGCCCGAGGAGGTCGTCGGCCCACGGGCCCCCGACTGTTGCTTCGCCCTCCGGTTCCAGACCCAGTTCGACGAAGAACGCGACAGCAGCCGCGAGATCCTCGACCACGATGCCGGCGTGATCCATCCGGTGGACCGTCATGACATTTTCCTCTGGTTCATTACGGCCCCTTCCGGCCGGGCTGATCGGCTCAGGCGCGCTGACGATCGGCCCGCTGCTGGATCAGCTCCTCGACAGCGCTGGGCAGGGTGGTCTCGAAGTCGATGAGTTTCGCCCAGGTCGGGGTGATGACGATCCGGACCATACCGTCGTAGAGCGAGCGGACCTCGGCCTCCCACTCGACGCGCTGTTCGGGCGTCATCTCGTAGCTGCCGTTCATCTGCAGGTACTCCTCCGGGATGCCGTCGACCACGTCCAGCTCTGCCCGGCCGCGGATGAGCAGGATCTTCGGCGGATGCACCTCGGTGTCGATCGTCAGCGCGACCTCGGGGTGGCGGCGCAGCGAGGGCAACTTCGGGGCGTTCTTCGAGGTGCAGACGACGATCTGCGAGCCGTTCCAGGTGAATCCGATGGGGATGTTACGGGGCGTACCGTCCTTGGCGACGTAGGCCATCCGGAGCAGGTCACGGGCGAGGAGCTCCTGGCTGAGCGGGCGGTTCAGGATCGCGGTGATCTCGTTCGGTTGCATGCTGGTCGCTCCTCTGTCGGTATCGCCGATCGTGCGGCTGCTCGTACCGCCGGGACGGAGCCGCCCGGGCGTTCTCGACATCCACGGCACACGAACTTCATATCCGGACGGGATGCCGGCGATCGGTCCACCGGCAGAGTTATCCTGCCCTATCGCCGATACTCGTGAACAACTGTCCCGTCCGATGTCCGGGTGGGCCGGCGAATTACGAAATCTGTGGCGGTGACGGTGCCGATCGCGCCGTCGTAGCCGAGGTGGTCGAGCATGCCGGCAACGGTCGTCCATAATGACGGCTCCGCACTCTGGACCGAAACGCGATCGGGCCGTCGACAGGCAATTGCCCGCCGACGGCCCGGCCGCACCAGCTGTCAGAGGTAGGTGTAGGAAACCCCGTTGCTGGTACCGCCCGGGGTGGTGACGGTGACCAGTATCGTCCCGACCGCGCCGGCGGGGGCGATGGCGGTGATCTGGGTGTCGGAGTCCACGACGAACGAGGTCGCCGGGGTAGCACCGAAGTTCACCGCGGTCGCACCTGTCAATGCCGTCCCGGTGATGGTGACCGTGGTCCCGCCGGCCGCCGTGCCCGAAGCCGGGCTGACCGCGCTCAGGGTGGGCACCGCCGCATAGGTGAAGGAGACGCCGTCGACGGTTCCCCCCGCAGTGGTGACGGTGACCAGTACCGTCCCAGCCGTCCCGGCAGGAGTGACCGCCGTGATCTGGGTGTCGGAGTCCACGACGAACGACGTTGCCGGATTAGCACCGAAATTCAGCGCCGTGGCACCGGTCAGACCTGTTCCGGTGAGCACGACCGTGGTCCCGCCGGCCACCGGACCGGCGTTCGGTGCGATGGTCGTCAGTGTCGGCACCGCGACGTAGGTGTAGGAGACCCCGTTGCTGGTGCCGCCGGCTGTGGTGACGGTGACCAGTATCGTCCCGACCGACCCAGCCGGGGCGATGGCAGTGATCTGAGTACTGGAGTCGACACTGAACGAAGCCGCCGGGTTGCCACCGAAACTCACCGCAGTCGCACCCGTCAGATTCGTCCCGGTGAGTACGACCGTGGTGCCGCCGGTCACCGGAGCGGCGTTGGGCACCGCCGTGGTCAGTGTCGGCACCGCCGCGTAGGTGTAGGCGACCCCGTTGCTGGTACCGCCTACGGTGGTGGCGGTGACCAGTATCGTTCCGGCCGCTCCTGCGGGGGCGACGGCGGTGATCTGGGTGGCGGAGTCCACGACGAACGAGGTTGCCGGGTTACCGCCGAAATTCACCGCGGTCGCTCCCGTCAGATTCGTGCCGGTGAGCACGACCGTCGTCCCGCCGGCCACCGGACCGGCGTTGGGTGCCGCCGTGGTGAGGGTGGGCACTGCGACGTAGGTGTAGGAGACGCCGTTACTGGTTCCACCTACGGTGGTGACGGTGACCAGTACCGTCCCGGCGGTGCCTGCGGGGGCGACCGCCGTGATCTGGGTGGCGGAGTCGATCGTGAACGATGTCGCCGGGGTGGCACCGAAGCTCACTGCGGTCGCACCCGTCAGATTCGTCCCGGTGATGGTGACCGTGGTTCCGCCTGCTACCGGACCGGCGTTGGGTGCCACCGTGGTCAGCGTGGGCACCGCGACGTAGGTGTAGGAGACCCCGTTGGTGGTTCCGCCCGCGGTGGTGACCGTGACCGACACTGTTCCGGCCGCTCCTGCGGGGGCGACGGCGGTGATCTGGGTGTCGGAGTCCACGACGAACGAGGTTGCCGGGGTAGCACCGAAACTCACCGCGGTCGCACCGGTCAGGTTCGTGCCGGTGAGGACAACCGTCGTCCCGCCGGCCACCGAACCCACGTTGGGCACCGCCGTGGTCAGTGTCGGCACTACGACGTAGGTGTAGGAGACGCCGTTACTCGTTCCACCCACGGTGGTGACGGTGACCGACACTGTTCCGGCCGCTCCTGCGGGGGCGACGGCGGTGATCTGCGTCGCCGAGTCCACGACGAACGAGGTCGCCGGGGTAGCACCGAAACTCACCGCGGTGGCTCCGGTCAGACCTGTTCCGGTGAGCACGACCGTCGTCCCGCCGGCCACCGGACCGGCATTCGGGGCGATGGTGGTCAGTGTCGGCACTACGACGTAGGTGTAGGAGACGGCATTGCTTGTTCCACCCACGGTGGTGACGGTGACCGACACTGTTCCGGCCGCTCCTGCGGGGGCGACGGCGGTGATCTGGGTGTCGGAGTCCACCACGAACGAGGTCGCCGGGGTAGCACCGAAGTTCACCGCGGTCGCACCGGTCAGTCCTGTTCCGGTGAGGACAACCGTGGTTCCGCCGGTCACCGGACCGGCGTTGGGTGCCGCCGTGGTGAGGGTGGGTACCGCGACGTAGGTGTAGGAGACCCCGTTGCTTGTTCCACCCACGGTGGTGACGGTGACCGGCACTGTTCCGGCCGCTCCTGCGGGAGCGACGGCGGTGATCTGGGTGTCGGAGTCCACGACGAACGAGGTCGCCGGGGTAGCACCGAAATTCACCGCGGTCGCACCGGTCAGGTCCGTGCCGGTGAGCACGACCGTCGTCCCGCCGGCCACCGGACCGGCATTCGGGGCGATGGCGGTCAGTGTCGGCACAACGACGTAGGTGTAGGAGACCCCGTTACTCGTTCCACCCACGGTGGTAGCGGTGACCGACACTGTTCCGGCCGCTCCTGCGGGAGCGACGGCGGTGATCTGGGTGTCGGAGTCCACGACGAACGAGGTCGCCGGGTTACCGCCGAAATTCACCGCGGTCGCACCGGTCAGGTCCGTGCCGGTGAGCACGACCGTCGTCCCGCCGGCCACCGGACCGGCGTTCGGTGCCGCCGTGGTGAGGGTGGGTACCGCGACGTAGGTGTAGGAGACCCCGTTACTCGTTCCACCCACGGTGGTGACGGTGACCGGCACTGTTCCGGCCGCTCCTGCGGGAGCGACGGCGGTGATCTGGGTGTCGGAGTCCACGACGAACGAGGTCGCCGGGGTGGCACCGAAATTCACCGCGGTCGCACCGGTCAGGTCCGTGCCGGTGAGCACGACCGTCGTCCCGCCGGTCACCGGACCGGCGTTCGGTGCCGCCGTGGTGAGGGTGGGTACCGCGACGTAGGTGTAGGAGACCCCGTTACTGGTTCCACCCACGGTGGTGACGGTGACCGACACTGTTCCGGCTGCTCCTGCGGGAGCGACGGCGGTGATCTGGGTGTCGGAGTCCACCACGAACGAGGTCGCCGGTGTGGCACCGAAATTCACCGCGGTCGCACCGGTCAAACCTGTGCCGGTGAGCACGACCGTCGTCCCGCCGGTCACCGGACCGGCGTTCGGTGCCGCCGTGGTGAGGGTGGGTACCGCGACGTAGGTGTAGGAGAC
>NZ_JBFAHF010000018.1:33736-35437 GCF_040654015.1 Nocardia sp. NPDC050799 | reverse complement strand
GTGCCGGTGAGCACGACCGTCGTCCCGCCGGTCACCGGACCGGCGTTCGGTGCCGCCGTGGTGAGGGTGGGTACCGCGACGTAGGTGTAGGAGACGCCATTGCTTGTTCCACCCACGGTGGTGACCGTGACCGACACTGTTCCGGCCGCTCCTGCGGGAGCGACCGCCGTGATCTGCGTCGCCGAGTCCACGACGAACGAGGTTGCCGGGGTGGCACCGAAGTTCACCGCGGTGGCTCCGGTCAAACCTGTGCCGGTGAGGACAACCGTGGTCCCACCGGTCACGGGACCGGCGTTCGGGGCGATGGTGGTCAGTGTCGGCACTACGACGTAGGTGTAGGAGACGCCGTTACTCGTTCCACCCACGGTGGTAGCGGTGACCGACACTGTTCCGGCCGCACCTGCGGGGGCGACGGCGGTGATCTGGGTGTCGGAGTCCACGACGAACGAGGTTGCCGGGGTGGCACCGAAGTTCACCGCGGTGGCTCCGGTCAAACCTGTGCCGGTGAGCACGACCGTCGTCCCGCCGGTCACCGGACCGGCGTTCGGGGCGATGGTGGTCAGTGTCGGCACTACGACGTAGGTGTAGGAGACGCCATTGCTTGTTCCACCCACGGTGGTGACCGTGACCAGTATCGACCCTGCCGACCCGGCGGGGGCGACGGCGGTGATCTGGGTGTCGGAGTCCACGACGAACGAGGTTGCCGGGGTGGCACCGAAGTTCACCGCGGTGGCTCCGGTCAAACCTGTTCCGGTGAGCACGACCGTGGTGCCGCCGGTCACGGGGCCGGCGTTGGGTGCCGCCGTGGTGAGGGTGGGTACCGCGACGTAGGTGTAGGAGACGCCGTTGCTGGTGCCACCCACGGTGGTGACGGTGACCAGTATCGTTCCGGCTGCTCCTGCGGGGGCGACGGCGGTGATCTGGGTGGCGGAGTCCACCACGAACGAGGTTGCCGGGTTAGCACCGAAATTCACTGCGGTGGCTCCGGTCAGTCCTGTTCCGGTGAGCACAACCGTGGTGCCGCCGGTCACCGGACCGGCGTTCGGTGCGATGGTGGTCAGTGTCGGCACTACGACGTAGGTGTACGCGACACCGTTACTTGTACCACCGGTTGTAGTGACGGTCACCGACACTGTTCCGGCCGCACCTGCGGGGGCGACGGCGGTGATCTGGGTGGCGGAGTCCACGACGAACGAGGTCGCCGGGGTGGCACCGAAATTTACCGCGGTGGCACCGGTCAAACCTGTTCCGGTGAGCACAACCGTGGTCCCGCCGGTCACCGGACCGGCGTTCGGTGCAATGGTGGTGAGGGTGGGTACCGCGACGTAGGTGTAGGAGACGCCGTTGCTGGTACCACCCACGGTGGTGACGGTGACCGACACTGTTCCGGCCGCACCTGCGGGAGCGACGGCCGTGATCTGCGTCGAGGAGTTGACCGTGAACGAGGTTGCCGGTGTGCCACCGAAATTCACCGCGGTCGCACCGGTCAGGTTCGTGCCGGTGAGGACAACCGTGGTGCCACCGGTCACCGAACCCGCGTTGGGCGCCGCCGTGGTGAGGGTGGGTACCGCGACGTAGGTGTAGGAGACCCCGTTGCTTGTTCCGCCGGCTGTGGTGGCGGTGACCGACACCGTCCCGACCGAATGGGCAGGCGTCACCGCCGTGATCTGCGTCGAGGAGTTGACCGTGAACGAAGTCGCG